>NZ_QOZT01000034.1:0-35411 GCF_003345135.1 Acidovorax sp. BoFeN1 | reverse complement strand
CTCGCGAGCCTGCGCATGGGCCTTTGACGGGTCATAGCCCGCTTCGCTGACATTTCGCGAGAGTTCCCGCCCGATGGTGCTGCGGTGGCGACCAAGGTGCCCAGCGATGGCTGCAATGCCTATCCCTAGGCTGCACAGTGCGTGGATTTGGTATCGTTCTTCTCGGGTCAAGTGTGTGTAGTTCAAAGTGCTTTCCTTTGCGACTGGCCGGTCAACAAGAGAGCATCCTATGCACTCTTGGCCCAACCTATTGCTTGGTGCACTTCGTTCTGGAATCCGCCGCATAAAAGTCAGCGGGCAGGCATTGCGGCCCTTGCGTGCGCGCAGCGCGCCGCATAATGCGCCCACACGGCCCGGCAGGCTTGCCGTGGCGGCCATCAGGTCCGCAAGCCGAGGCCAACCCATCTACCCACCAGGAGACCCCAGCCCATGGCCCACAACGTGCTCGCCGTTTACCCCGGAACTTTCGACCCCATCACCCTGGGGCATGAAGACCTGGTGCGCCGTGCGGCGCAACTGTTTGACCGGGTGATAGTGGCCGTGGCCATGGCCCACCACAAAAAGACCCTTTTCAACCTGGACGAGCGCATGGACATGGCGCGCGCGGCCCTGCGCGACTGCCCGCAGGTGAGCGTAGAGCCCTTCGATGGCCTGGTGACCGAGTTCACCGCTGCGCGCGGCGGCACGGCCATGCTGCGCGGCCTGCGCTCGGGCACCGATTTCGACTACGAATTCCAGCTGGCGGGCATGAACCGCGCGCTGGTGCCGCACATCGAGACGGTGTTCCTCACACCCAGCAGCCAGCACCAGTTCATCAGCAGCACGCTGGTGCGCGAAATTGCCACGCTGGGTGGCGATGTGGCGCAGTTTGTCTCGCCTGTGGTGCATGAGCGCCTGATGCACAAGCTCCAGCGCGCAGCATCGGCCTGAGTCTCAGCCTGCGGGGGCCTGCACCAGGTCGTGCACAAACCGCAGCTTGCCCATGGCGCCAGATGACAGTGCAAAAGGGTAGGCGTCGTTCTGCCCCAGGCTGCGGTTCAGGCTGTTGAGCATCAGGGTCAGGGGCACCCACTGGCGCACCATGTCGTCAAACGACGGGCGCGGGTTGGCGAAGGGGTCGGTCACCTGGTGGTGCTGGGCGGCGTTCGGGTCGGGCACGGTCACGCTGGTCTGGTAGCTGGCCGCGGTTTCGAGCAGGTCCACCATGTGCAGGTAATGCGCCCAGGTTTCGGCCCAGTCTTCCCAGGGGTGCGACGCGGCGTAGCTGCTCACATGGTGCTGGCGCCAGTCGCCCAGGTCGTTGCCTCTGGCGTAGTGGGCGCTCAAGGCGGCGGCGTAATCAAGGCGCTCGTCGCCAAACACGCTGCGAAAGGCCTCCAGGCGGTGGCCGTCGCGCACCAGCTGGTCCCAGTAGAAGTGGCCCGATTCGTGGCGCAGGTGGCCGATGAGGGTGCGGTAGGGCTCGCCCAGCGCCACACGCCGCTGTGCGCGCTCGCCGTCGTCGGCTTCTGCCACATTGAGGGTGATGGTGCCGCCGTGGTGGCCCGTGAGGATGGGCGGCCCACCAGGCCAGTCGGCCAGAAACTCGAACACCGGCCCGGCCCGGCCCGGCGCGGGCTCCAGTCCCAGGCGTGCGAGGGTGTAGAAAAGCTGGCGCTTGGCCGATTCAATCTGCTTCCAGCGGCCCAGGTTGGCGGGCTCGGAGAGGTCGGGCAGCACGCGCGTTTGCCGGCATGAAGCACACAGCGGCGAAAAATCGTTGGCTGGCACGGCAAAGTTGCAGGCGTCGTAGGCGGTGCGGTTGCCGCACATGCGATAGAGCCGGCCGCTGTAGTCGGCACTGCCGCGGTGTCCCATCCTGCGCCACAGGTCCGGCCCGTCTTGCGATGCAGGGGCCAGCGCCGCCATGGTGAACAGGTCGGGCACAAAGGCGAGCGTGCTGCCGCAGTGCAGGCACTGCACGCTGTCAAAAAAAACCAGATGACCGCAATGGTCGCAATTGAATACCCGCATGGTGGTGCAGCTTAACCCCTGCGAACAAGCGCGGGGCGGGCCAAACAGGCAAAGATCGTAAAGAGGGAGGCGCGAGGCAGCGGGACACAAAGAAAAAGGGCACAAGCGCCGGATGTGTGTCCGGCGCTTGTGCCCTTTATCAACCTCACCGCTGCGGCAGGGCTTGCGCCGTTGCCGAGAGCGACGGGCGTCAACGCTCAGGGGCGCACAACGATGCTGTTGCGTACTTCCTTGACGTTCTTGGTGCTGCGTGCAATGGCTTCAGCCTGGTTCTTTTCGGCTTGCGATTTTGCAAAACCCGACAGCTGGACCGTGCCGTTCAGCGTTTCAACGCTGATGGAAGTGGCCGCCACCGTCTTGTCTTCTGCCATCTTGGCCTTGACGGCGGTGGTGATGCCTGCGTCGTCTACATAGGCGCCAAGGGTTTCTTGGTTGCGCGCAACGGCGCAGCCGGTGGCGGTGACAACGGTGATGGCTGCAGCTGCTGCAAAGGCAAGGGCGCGTGCGTATTTCATGGTGTATTCCTTCATTGAGTTGGGGCGCGGGTGCTAGGGAAAATCACAGTCTGCCGGTTTATTGCACCCTCCGTAACCGGCTGGCTGTTGTGGTGCTGGAAGCGAGGGCTAAGCTTCCAGCAAATCCTTGAGTTCGTCGGCATGTTCTTCTTCGTCGGCCAGTATGCCTTCGAGCATGCGTCTGGTGGTCGGGTCTTTGTCGCCAATCAGTGCAATCATCTGGCGATAGGCCTCCACGGCGATCCGCTCGGCCACCAGGTTGGCTTTCACCATGGCCTTGAGGTCTGACGAGGTGTCGTAAGCGGCATGGCTACGGGCCAGCAACGTGTCGGGCGAAAAGTCCGGCTCACCGCCCAGTTGCACAATGCGCCGGGCAATCAGGTCGGCGTGGGCCGTTTCCTCATTGGCATGCACCATGAACTCCGCTGCAATGGCGGGCGACGACATACCATGAGCGGTGAAGTGGTGGCGCTTGTAGCGCAGCACGCACACCAGCTCGGTTGCCAGGGCATCGTTGAGCAGGCGCACGATGTCATCGCGATGCTGGCGGAAAGCTGGCGTGACAGCCCCCTCGTCGAGGTGGCTCGAACCCGCGGCCTTGAGGGCCTTCTCGTCGAGCGTCATGCCCGAGGCATGTGGGGCTAGCTGGCTGATCGTATTCATGGGGGCACCTTCAACGTGGGCAACAGCGCTGCGATGGATCAGGAATTGCGGCGACGGGACAACGCCAGCAACGCAGCTGCCACAACGGCACCCGCAGCGGCGGCAATGGCCACCGACTTGCCCGGTTGCTGCACCACGTAACGCGTGGTGGCGTCGGCGGCATGTTGAACCTGGCGGCGTGCGCGGGCGCCGGTGTCGGCGCAAAAATCGATGCTGCGCGCAGCCAGGTCCTGGGCGCGGGTGGCCAGGTCGTCGATCACCGGGCTGGCTTCGCGGCGCAGGTGGCGCACGCCGGTCTCGGCCTTGTCCAGGGATTCATTGGCAACGTCCCGCGTGCTCTGCACGGCGTCCTGGGCGCTTTGCAGCACGTTGTTTGCCAGATTGCGGGCGTTGTCTGCTACTTTGTCGGTGGTGGACTGGATACTCATGGAAATTCTCCGGAAAAAATGGGGTGTTTAGCGCGTGGCGTCAAAGGAAGTGGCAGGCAGGATGGAAGGGGTCAACCCTTTTTCATCAGGCCCAGCACAAAGGTCACGATGGCCATGATCACGAACACAAAGAACAGGATCTTGGCAATGCCAACGGCGCCTGCCGCAATGCCACCAAAGCCGAACACGGCGGCGATGAGTGCGATGACCAGAAAGACAACGGCGTAATGCAGCATTTCCATCTCCTTATGGGGCCGGTGGTACCGGCAGTTGGTTGGCGCCAGAAAATTCAGCGCCTGAGATGTACTGTAGGCAACACCGCCCGCCCTGAATGCCGGTGGCTGGCGCGGCCCCGTGTCAGCGCATGGATGGCCGGCTTGTAGGACGTCACCGATGGTCCGGCCACGGTTGGAGCCCCCGCACGGATGTGCAGGGCGGGGAGTCAGCAGTTCGTTGTGCGCGGTTGGCTCAGCGCGGCTTGGGCAGAACTGCCGATATCAGCGTGCCACTGTCGGCGCTCGAAGTGATGGTCAGACGTCCGCCTGCGGCTTCTACCCGGTGGCGCATGCCGGCCAGCCCGTGCGACGTGGGGCCTACGCCCGCCGGGTCGAAGCCCGCGCCATCGTCGCGCACCTGCACCGCCACATGGGTGGGGTAGCCGTGCACGGTCACCAGCACCTTTTTTGCCTTGGCGTATTTGCTGATGTTGGTGAGGGCCTCTTGCACCAGCCGGTAGACCGTGAGCTGGGTGGCCTCTGTCAGCTCTACAGCCTCCAGATTGGTCTCGACCTCGATGCCGGCACCCTCGGCATGTTCGCGGGTCAGGATCTCAAGGGCTGCCGTCAGCCCCAGGTTGGACAGCGAGGAGGGGCGCAGGTCTTCGATGATGCGGCGCTTGAGGGCAATGCCACTGTTGAGCGTTTCGTTCAGGTGCTTGAGGCGTTCGGCAATGTCGGGCGCCTGGTGATCGATCTTGGACTTGAGCCGGGCCACGTCGAGCTTGGCAGAGGTCAGCAAGGCACCCAGTTCGTCGTGCAACTCACGCGCAAGGAAGCCGCGCTCGTCTTCGCGCACCTGCTGCAGATGGCTGGCCAGTTCGGACAGCGACGCGGTGCGCTCGCGCACCAGGCCTTCCAGCCGCTCACGCTCATGCTCCAGCACATCCTGTTCGCGCTGGCTGATCTGTTGCAGGGTGCGTGCCTGGCGCAGGTACATGTAAAACGCCAGCAGTCCGATGGCCGTCACGGTGGCAATGCCGATGCGCGACAGCATGAGCGATTGCACAATCTGGCTTTGGTGTTCCTGGATCTTGCGGCTGCTGCGTTCGATCAGCGTGTGGGTCAGCTGGCGGATGGAGTCCATGTGTTCCCGTCCCACGTCGGTGAAGAGAATGAACTTCCATGCATCTTCGTTGCCCTGCCGGCGCAGGCGCAGGCTCAGTTCCATTTCGGCCAGCTTGCGCGATACCGCCAGTGCCAAAAGGGCAAACTGCTGCAGGTCTTCTGTTGAATGCAGATACTGGGTGTGCAACTCTTCCAGGTTGGTTTTCACCGTGATGACGGCCTTGTCGTAGGGCTCCAGATATCCTTCATTGCCAGTCAGAAGATAACCGCGCTGGCCCGTTTCTGCGTCCAGCATGCTTTGCAGCAGGCGGTTGGCTGCATTGCGGGTTTGCTGCCCGTGGCTCATGGCCTGAACAGCATCCTGGGAGCGTTTGTGCCCCACTTCGTTGATGCCAATGAGCAGCAGTGCGGCCAGCAGGGCGAATGGCAGGCTGATGGCCATCGAACGGCTTTTGCGGAGCCAGTGCCAAGAGTGATCTTTGAGGGTCATGCGGGATATTCGGATAATGGCGGTGAACTGCTACGCTGTCGCCTGTGGTGTGCAAGGTCGGGCGGTGCAGCACAGGGCAGCGCACGCGTGTGCAACAACAACGACCCCGGAGTGGCTTGTCCATCTCCTGAAAGAGGCTAAATGATCAAGATAGGCATTGTGGATGACCATGCGATTGTCCGTACCGGGCTGCGGCAGTTTCTGTCGGAACATGTGGACTTGCGCGTGGAGGGCGAGGCAGGCAATGGACGCGAAGCCATCGATCTCGTGCGCAACCATGAAATTGACGTGTTGCTGATGGATCTGTCCATGCCCGGCCAGAGCGGGCTGGATGCGCTGGCCATGCTGCGTGCCAAGGCGCCCGACATGGGCATTCTGATACTGAGCGGCTATCCCGAAGAGCATTACGCCATCAACCTGATCCGCCAGGGCGCCAGTGGCTACCTCAACAAGGAGTGCGAGCCCTTCGAGATCGTCGAGGCCATTCGCACCATCGCGCTGGGGCGGCGTTATCTCACGCCTGCCGTGGCCGAGCTGCTGGCGCAGCAACTCAATCGCAAGGACGATGCGCCGCCACACGAGCAGTTGTCTGAGCGGGAATTCCAGGTGTTTTTGAAGCTGGCCAAGGGCGAAACGGCTGGCGATATCGCCAAGGCCTTGTCGCTGAGTGTGAAGACCGTCAGCACCTACCGCACGCGGCTCATGGAAAAAATGGCCCTTTCGTCCAATAGCGATCTGACCTATTACGCGCTGAAAAACCGGCTGATCGACTGACAGGCGGGGCCTGTGCCCCCGGCAGCGCTTTGGCAGCGCCTTGTCAGGGGTGCCCCGGCACAGTCTGTGCAGGGCGAGGGGCGTCACGGCGCGTCCGGTCCAGGCGTTGGGGCACAATCTGACGCCTTGCTGCTGTGCTCGATGCAATAGTCCACCAGGGCATCGATTTCATTGGATTTGTCAAAGACCGCATCGACACCCAGTTGCGCGCAGCGCATACGCACATCGGGAGTGGCGTAGTTGCTCAGCACCACCATTTTCTGGCCAGGTTCGCGTGCGCGGCAGGCAGCCAGCACGCCAAGGCCGCTGCCCTGGCGAAGAAAAAGATCCACGATCGCCAAGTCCCACTGTCCGCTGTGGGCCATCAGCCACTCCTTGCCTTCATCTTCGGTGGCGGCGACACCTACGGCTTCTACACACGCCAGTTCTTCCAGTGCGTCAATCAGATTCGCCCGGATCGTGGCGTTGTCTTCAACAATATAGGTACGGAGTTTCACAGCCTGATCCATGGGGTGCGACCGGTGCAAAGGTGCGAAGGCCGAGCCTTGAATTTAACGGGGTCGATGGGTGGATTCTGCCAGCCGTTACACGTTGTAGCCGTAGGACGTTTCTTACTTCACGGCCGAGCACACCGGGCAATCCGGGTGCCGCTTCAGGTGCATGGTGTTCCATTCCATGGCGCGGCCATCCAGCATGAGCAGGCGGCCCGCCAGCGACGGGCCTGCGCCAGACACCCACTTCAGCGCTTCGGCTGCCTGCATGGCGCCCACCACGCCCACCAGCGGTGCAAACACCCCCATGGTTGAGCACTGCACCTCTTCGAATACCGCGTCGGGTGGGAACACGCAGGCATAGCAGGGCGATGCCGCATCGCGGGGGTCTACCACGGTGATCTGACCGTCAAAGCGGATCACCGCCCCGGCCACCAGGGGCTTGCCATGCCGCACACAGGCAGCGTTGACCGCGTGGCGCGTGGCGTAGTTGTCGCTGCAGTCGAGCACCACGGTGGCCTGGGGCACCAGGGTGTCGAGCAGTGCGGCATCGGCGCGTGCCTGCAGGGCCGTGACCTGAACCTCGGGATTGATCGCCGTGATGGCCTGCGCGGCCGACACCACCTTGGGCTGCCCCACCCGGGCGGTGGTGTGGGCGATCTGGCGCTGAAGATTGGTGAGATCGACCACATCGTTATCGACCAGTGTGATGTGTCCGACGCCCGCAGATCCCAGAAACAGTGCTGCCGGCGAGCCCAGCCCGCCCGCCCCGATGATCAGCGCATGGCTGGCCAGAATGCGCTCTTGCCCCTCGATGCCCACTTCGTCGAGCAGGATGTGGCGGGAGTAGCGCAGGAGCTGGTCGTCGGTCATGGCAGGTATGTTGGGGCGTAGCGCGTGAAAAAGGCCGGGCTTCCTGGGAAGCCCGGCCTCGGTGGGACGATCACTGTCTCAGTTTTCTTTCTTTTCTTCCTTGCGTTCGGTCAGCGTCTTGCTGACCAGCACGGGACGGCCCTTGAACTGGTTCAGGGCTTGCGTCAGCTGGAAGTCCTTGTCGGTGCCGAACTCGGGGATCTTGCGCTCAGCCATGGGCTTCTTGGCTTCTTCTTCCAGGCGCTTGCGGGCTTCTTCGCGGGCCTTTTCGCGGGCCTCGTCCTTTTGCTCCTCGCCCTGGCCACTGCCCAGGTGCTTGTCCAGGTCGGCCTCGCGCATGCGCAGGGCGGCAAACACATTGCCTTCTTCCGACTCGTCGATCATCACGTCGGGCACGATGCCCTTGGCCTGGATCGACTTGCCGCTGGGCGTGTAATAGCGGGCCGTGGTCAGCTTGAGGCCGGTGTCCGGCCCCAGTGGGCGCACGGTCTGCACCGAACCCTTGCCAAAGGTCTGGCTGCCCATGATGGTGGCACGCTTGTGGTCCTGCAATGCGCCGGCCACGATTTCGCTGGCGGATGCCGAGCCCTCGTTGACCAGCACGATCAGCGGCACTGTCTTGAGCGCTGCAGGCAGCCGCTTGAGCGGGTCGCCGCTGCCGCGGCGCTGGTAGAACTCGGGCGCAGCCTTGTAGGTTGCCTTGCTTTCGGCCAGCTGGCCGTCGGTGCTGACCACCGTGACGTTGGCTGGCAGGAACGCCGCCGAGATGGCGACGGCCGCATCCAGCAGGCCACCGGGGTCGTTGCGCAGATCGAGCACCAAGCCCTTGAGCTGCGGATCTTGCTTGTAGATTTCCTCGACCTTGCGCACAAAGTCATCCACCGTGCGTTCCTGGAACTGCGAGAGCCGAACCCAGCCATAGCCCGGCTCGATGAGCTTGCCCTTGACCGACTGGGTCTTGATTTCTTCGCGCGTGATGGTGACGGGGAAGGTCCGGCTTTCGTCCTTGCGCAGGATGGTGAGCGTGACCTTGGTGTTGGGCTCGCCGCGCATTTTCTTGACGGCGTCGTTGAGTGACAGCCCCTTGACGGCGGTTTCGTCGATCTTGGTGATCAGGTCGTTGGTCTTGAGCCCGGCGCGAAAGGCGGGGGAGCCCTCGATGGGCGAGACGATCTTGATCAGCCCGTCTTCCTGCGTGATCTCGATGCCCACGCCGACAAACCGGCCCGAGGTGCCTTCACGAAATTCCTTGAAGGATTTCTTGTCGAAATACTGGGAGTGGGGGTCCAGGCTGGCCACCATGCCGGAAATGGCGTCGGTGATCAGCTTTTTGTCATCCACGGGTTCGACATAGTCGGTCTTGACCAGGCCAAACACGGCGGAAAGCTGCTGGATCTCTTCGAGCGGAAGAGGCGTCATGGCGCCGCGCGCCACCGTCTGCAGGGACACCGTGGTCAGCGCTCCTGCTACCACGCCGATCGATACCCACCCTGCAATTTTGAGTTTGTGGCCCATAGAACACCTTTACCGCTTCATTTCAATATACAACTTGGAAGGGCCGCGCCCGCTGCGGTTCCGCGCGGGTGCTCACTTTCGCAGGATTTTTCGGGTTTTGGCCCGGCTTTACGCCGACTTTACGCTTTACCCTGCGACGCTACGGCGGCGGCGGCACGGGCAGCAGCCTCGGCATCGCCCAGATAGTAGTGGCGGATGGGCTTGAGGTCGTCGTCGAGCTCGTATACCAGTGGAATACCGTTGGGAATATTCAGTTCCACGATGTCATGATCGGAGATGTTGTCCAGGTATTTGACCAGCGCCCGGATGGAATTGCCGTGGGCGGCAACCACCACCCGCTGGCCCGAGCGAATGGCGGGTGCAAGGGTGTCATTCCAGTAGGGCAGCACGCGCGCCACGGTGTCCTTCAGGCATTCGGTCAGGGGGACGTCCTGTGGGTTCATGCCGGCATAACGCGGGTCGCCGCGTTCGCAGCGTGGGTCGGTGGCTTCCAGGGCTGGTGGCGGCGTGTCATAGCTGCGGCGCCACACCAGCACCTGTGCGTCGCCATATTGCTTGGCTGTTTCGCCCTTGTTCAGGCCCTGCAGGGCGCCATAGTGACGCTCGTTCAGGCGCCAGCTTTTTTGCACTGGCAGCCAGGTGCGGTCCATCTCGTCAAGGCAATACCACAGCGTGTGAATGGCGCGCTTGAGCACGCTGGTGAAGGCGACGTCGAATTCGTAGCCCTCGGCCTTGAGCAGTTTGCCTGCGGACATGGCCTGCGACACCCCGGTGGGCGTGAGGTCAACGTCTGTCCAGCCGGTGAAGCGGTTTTCAAGGTTCCAGGTGGATTCGCCGTGTCGGATCAGAACGAGTTTGTGCATGGTGTCCCTAGGGAAAGCGGGTCAAAACCATACATTTTAGAATCGTGCGGTTTGCCAACCCAAGGAATCTTCGTGAAATTCGTTATCGACAACTGGTATTTGATCCTCGTAGCACTTGCATCGGGCGCCATGTTGCTGTGGCCGCTGCTCAAAAGTGCCAGTGGTGGTTCGCTCACGCCTGTGCGTGCCGTGCAGCTGATCAACCGGGAAAAAGCCGTGGTTATCGACGTGTGCGAGACCGAAGAGTTTGCTGCTGGCCATGTGGGCGGCGCCAAGAATGTGCCTCTGGGCCAGCTCGAAGAGCGTCTGCCCGCGCTGGTGAAGAACAAGGCCTTGCCCTTGGTGCTGGTGTGCGCCAGTGGCGCACGCGCCAACCGCGCCGTGGCCATGGCGAAAAAACTCGGTTACGACAACGCCCAGGCCATGGCCGGCGGCCTCAAGGCCTGGCGTGAGGCCAGCCTGCCGGTAGAAAAGTCCTGAAACGGCCCCAGCTACAGGCAAGACCCTCTTTTTTCCCCGAATTTCCGAAAGGTCGCCCATGCAACCCGTGAAGATGTACACCACCGCTGTCTGCCCTTATTGCACCCGGGCCAAGCAGATACTTAAATCCAAGGGCGTGGAGCAGATCGAAGAGATCCGCATCGACACCGACCCCGCCGCTCGCAATCACATGATGGAGATCACCGGGCGCCGCACGGTGCCGCAGATCTTCATTGGTGACACCCATGTGGGTGGGCACGACGACCTGGTGGCGCTGGATGGCCGTGGCGGGCTCATGCCCCTGCTGGGCGCAGCCTGACCATCCCCGTGGGCGCTGCATAATGCAGCCCCATGTGCCCGCTGTGGGAGCTGCTCCCCGGCGGGTTTTGTTTTGCTGAAACCCCGTTTGCAAAAGAGACTTTTCAACCATGGCCGACCAAGAAAACCCCGTGTTCCAGATTCAGCGCGTCTACCTCAAGGACATGTCGCTGGAGCAGCCCAATTCGCCCGGCATCCTGCTCGAACAAGAGCAGCCCAGCGTGGACATCCAGCTCGGTGTGGAAGCCACGCCCGTGGCCGAAGGCATCTTTGAAGTGGCCGTGACCGCCACGGTGCAGACCAAGATCAAGGACAAGACCGTGTTTCTGGTCGAAGCCAAGCAGGCCGGCATTTTTGAAATCCGCAACATCCCCGAAGACCAGATGGGCGCCATCATGGGCATTGCCTGCCCGCAGATCGTCTACCCCTACCTGCGCGGCAATGTGGCCGACATCGTCAACCGCGCTGGCTTCCCGCCCGTGCACCTGGCAGAAATCAACTTCCAGGCCATGTACGAGCAGCAGCAGGCCCAGGCCGCTGGCGAACCTTCGCCCATCATCACGCAGTGATGCAGGTCAGAGGTCTTTTAGAGCCTGCTCAACGTCTTATTGGAGTCGCACAAGTACCCTGCCGGGATGGGGTGCAAGGCGCGGAGCGCAGTGGATAGCCCGGCTATCCACAAGCGCCGCAACGCCGCAGACCGCCCGGCAAGGCACTTGCCCGAAGGGTTGGAGTGAAATCGGGCGATTGCACGCCCCGGCTGCTTGCATGGGCACGAGCCCATGCGGCCCATCCGAGGCTTGCACTCATCCCGATTGCACTCCAATGCGATCTCCAAAAAGACGTTGAGCAGGCTCTTAGGCCTCTGGCGCTTTATCTATAAGCGCAAGCAGCTATGAAAATAGTAGTACTTGGTGCCGGTGCCTGGGGCACGGCGCTGGCCATGGGGGCCGCCCGGCAAACGGGCGGACACGCCGTCACGTTGTGGGCGCGCGATGGCCAGCAGGTGGCTGACATGCTGGCGCGGCGGCAAAACGCGCGCTACCTGCCGGGCGTTGATTTCCCGGCAGCGCTTGCGGTGTCGGGTGCAGACCCTTTGGTACTGGCGCGCGCTGCCGACCTGGTCATCGTGGCTACGCCCATGGCGGCGCTGCGCAGCATGCTGCTGGCCCTGCGCGGCTGCACGGCACCCGTGGCCTGGTTGTGCAAGGGCTTCGAGGCGGTGGCACCGGCCGATTCTGGTTCTTTTGGGCTGCTGGCGCACGAGGTGTGTGCGCAGGTAGCTCCTGATTTGATAGCTGGCGTGCTCAGCGGCCCCAGCTTTGCACAAGAAGTGGCCCGCGGCCAGCCCACGGCGCTCGTGGCGGCCAGTCGGCATGCGTCGGTGCGCGATGCCCTGGTGGCCGCCTTCCACAGCCCTAGCTTGCGGGTGTATGCCAACGACGACATCGTGGGCGTGGAAGTGGGCGGCGCGGTAAAAAACGTGCTGGCCATTGCCACCGGCCTGTGCGATGGGCTGAACCTGGGGCTGAACGCCCGGGCGGCCCTCATCACGCGCGGCCTGGCCGAGATGACACGCCTGGGGGTTGCGCTGGGCGCGCGGCCGGACACCTTCATGGGACTGTCGGGCATGGGCGATCTGGTGCTGACGGCCACCGGCGACCTGTCGCGCAACCGCCGCGTGGGCTTGCTGCTGGCGCAAGGCCAGAGCCTGCAACAGGCGGTCGATTCTTTGGGCCATGTGGCCGAAGGCGTGTACTGTGCCCGCACCGTGGCCCAGCGTGCGGCGGGGCTGGGTGTGGACATGCCGATCACCGAGGCGGTGGTGGCACTGCTCGATGGCCGTCTGGCCCCGGCCGATGCTGTGGGGCGGTTGATGGGGCGCGACCCCGGCTCCGAGCTTCGCTAGCCCGGCGGGCAGGGCGCTTCGGCGCGGAGCCCCTGTGCGGGGTCAGAAAACCCCGAACAGAAAGAGCAGCAGCACCACCGACAACGGAACTCCGAGCAACCACAAGATAACGGGCATGGCAATCTCCTTGAAAAAGTGATGCCTTGACCTTATCGCCGCGTGCCCGCGCTGCCTGTGCGCATGTGCTGCGCGGTGGCGTAGGCCTGTGCCTACCCGCGGCGCGCCCAGCGATGCCCGCGCGGACTGATTTACAGACCCAGTTCCAGCGCCAGCAGTTCTTCCACCGTCTGGCGGCGGCGGATCAGGCGGGCGTGGCCGCCATCGACCAGCACCTCGGCAATCAGGGGCCGGGTGTTGTAGTTGGAGGACATCGAGGCGCCATAAGCGCCCGCGTCGTGGATGACCAGCAGGTCGCCCACCTGCGCATCCGGCAGGTTGCGCGGCAGCACCACACCGCCGTCGCCCTGCGTGAACACGTCGCCCGATTCGCACAGCGGCCCCGCCACCACGCTGGGCCGGTCGGCCGCGGTGCTGCCGTCGCGGCGCAGCACGCTCATGGTGTGGTAGCTGCCGTACATGGAGGGGCGCATCAGCTCGTTGAAGCCGGTGTCGAGCAGCATGAAATGGTTGTTGCCCGCATCCTTGGTGGCGCGCACCTCGCCCAGCAGCACGCCCGATTCGGCCACCAGATAGCGGCCTGGCTCGATCTCCAGGCCCAGCGGGTGCCGCACGATGGCCTCGGCCTGCTGGCGCGCGGCATCCCACAGGCCGTGGTAGTGCTGCGTGTCGATGACGGGCTCGCCATCGCGGTAGGGGATGGAAAGGCCGCCGCCAGCCGAGATGGCGTGCAGGTCGTGCCCTGCCGCATGCGTGGTGCGCACCAGCTCCACCATGGCGCCGCACACCTGCTCCAGGTGGCGGTAGTCCACGCCCGAGCCAATGTGCATGTGCAGCCCCACCAGCTTCAGCCCGCGCTGGCGGATGGCGGCCAGTGCGGCAGGCAGGTCGGTGTGCCAGATGCCGTGCTTGCTGTGCTCGCCGCCGGTGTTGGTCTTGTTGCTGTGGCCATGGCCAAAGCCGGGGTTGATGCGCAGCCACACTGCATGCCCTGGCGATGCCGCGCCCAGCTGGTGCAGCATGTCGATGGAGCCGGCGTTCACCGGCACGCCATGCTCGACCACACAGGCCAGCGTGGCGGCGTCGAACAGATCGGCCGTGAACACGATCTCGGAGCGCCCGTCGCCTTGCTGGCCCGCCTGGTAACCGGCAGCCAGCGCGCGCAGGATCTCGCCGCGCGACACTGCATCCACCATCACGCCCTGCGCGCGCATCAGCGCAAGGATGTGGATGTTGGAGCAGGCTTTTTGTGCAAAGCGGATGGTTTCAAAGTTGGACAGCTGCGCAATGCGCTGGCGGATGGTGGCGGCGTCATACACCCACAGCGGGGTGCCAAACTGGTCGGCCAGGGACCACAGTTGCGCGGGCGAGAAGGGGTTGGACATGGGGCGATCCGGGTGCAGGAAAAAAGCGCAATGGTGCGGCGGATCAACCATTTGATCCGAGGCTTTGAAGTTTACCGGGCATTCATTCTGGAGAGCGCGCTGTGCCCGCGCTTGCCCATAGCGCCAGCGCAGCCTGCGCACCACCCTGGCAGGCGCTGGGGTTAATGGGTTTGAATGAAATAGGGTTCTAGCCCTTATACAATAAGCGCTATCAGCTACAAAAATAATAGCTTTCGATGCCTGGTGCGCCAGCGCCAACGCCCCGATTCGACTGGGTTCAACGCCAAGGCCTGAGCGGCGGCGCTCAGAACTCCCGGTTGTCAATCAGCCGCGTGGCCCCCAGGCGCGCGGCGCCCAGGGCCACCAGCGTTCCGGGCGCATCCAGTGCGGTGGCGGGCTGCAGGTCGGCGCGGCGGCGCACCGTCAGGTAGTCGGGCAGCCAGCCGCGTGCACGCAGCTGGTCCAGTGCCTGCTGCTCCAGGTTGGCTGCCTGCAGCGTTCCAGCGGCGTGGGATGCGGCCCAGCGGTCAGACAGTTGCTGCAGCGCTTGCGATAGCGCCACGGCCTCTGCGCGCTCTTGCGGGCTCAGGTAGCCGTTGCGCGAGCTCAAGGCCAGGCCGTCGGGGGCGCGGCTGGTGTCGCCCGCCACCACGTCAATGGGCAGCGCAAACTGCCGCACCATCTGGCGGATCACCATGAGCTGCTGGTAGTCCTTGCGGCCAAACACCGCCGTGCCGCCGCCGCTGGCGCCAAACACGCAGCTGAACAGCTTCATCACCACCGTGGCCACGCCGATGAAGAAGCCGGGCCGGAACTGGCCTTCGAGCAGATCGGCCAGTTGCGGGTCGGGGTGCACCTTGAAGGTTTGTGGCTCGGGGTAGAGGTCGTTTTCGCGCGGGGCAAACAGCACGTCGCACCCGGCTGCCTGCAGCTTGGCGCAGTCGGCATCCCAGGTGCGGGGGTAGCTGTCAAAGTCTTCGTGGGGCAGAAACTGCAGGCGGTTCACAAAGATGCTGACCACGGTGGTGTCGCCCAGCGGCCGGGCCTGGTGCACCAGCGACAGGTGCCCCTCGTGCAGGTTTCCCATGGTGGGCACAAAGGCGGGGCGGCGGCCGGCGAGGGCGGCGCGCAGTTCGGGAATGGAGTGGGCGATGAGCATGGTTCTTGGTGGAAAAGGCCTGGCCTTACCAGGCGTGCAATGCGTTGTCGGGGAAGCGGCCCTGCTTGACGGCCTGCACATAGGCCTCCATGGCGCCGCGCACGCTGCCAGCGTCCTGCATGAAGTTGTGCACAAACCTGGCCATCTTGCCCAGGTTCACGCCCAGCATGTCGTGCAACACCAGCACCTGGCCGGCCGTGCCGTTGCCCGCGCCAATGCCGATGGTGTGGCAGTGCGGCAGCTCGGCGGTGATTTCGGCGGCCAGCGCGGCGGGCACCATCTCCAGCACCAGCATGGCGGCGCCAGCGTTTTGCAGCTCCAGTGCCTCTTTGCGCAGCGTGCGGGCGGCGTCTTCTGTTTTGCCCTGCACGCGGTAGCCGCCCAGGGCATGCACGGTTTGTGGCGTCAGGCCCAGGTGCGCGCACACGGGTACGCCGCGCTGCACCAAAAACTCCACCGTGGGCGCCGTCCAGCCGCCGCCCTCCAGCTTGACCATGTGCGCGCCCGCCTGCATCAGCGTGCAGGCGCTGCGCAGGGCCTGTTCGCGGCTTTCGGCATAGGTGCCATAGGGCAGGTCGGCCACCAGCCAGGCCGTGCCCTGCACGCGGTGCAGGCCGCGCGCCACGCTGGCCGTGTGGTAGGCCATGGTGTCCAGCGATACCCCCACGGTGCTGGGCAGGCCCTGGCAGACCATGCCCAGCGAGTCGCCCACCAAAATGCACTCGACGCCCGCTGCATCGGCCACGGCGGCAAAAGTGGCGTCGTAGGCGGTCAGCATGGTGATTTTTTCACCGGCCTCGCGCATCTGCGCCAGGCGCGGCAGGCTGACGGGCCGGCGCTGGGGCAGGGGCGACGCAGGCGGCAGCGTGCCATAGGGAGTGGTGGGCGTGGCGGGAGTGGCCTGCGTAGGTGTCTGGGGCGATGTCTGGGTCGGCTCGGTCATGGCGTCACTCCTTGCAAAGTCGACAAAAGCGCGCAGTCTAAGTCACAGCGGGGCCGTGGGTGGCGCACTGCAGGTCTTCAGGGATGACCTGCACAACTCCCTGCGGTCGGTGGCAGCGCGGTCTCGGGCGATCCGCTGCGTTGCTTTTCTTGCCAATAGCCGGGCTATTGGCTGCAAAAAGACGCCTTGCGGCCCATCCCGATCCGCACTGCCACCGACGCGCGAGGGTTATGCAGGTCATCCCTAACACCATGTGGCCTTGCGCTACATTCTTTGTTCAGCGGGCCTCACAAGGGGAAGGGGGCCGCCAATGCAACACAAGGACTCCCGTGGAACCACAGCCCGTGCAAGTGCAAGCCCAAGCGCCTGATGCCAGCAAGATTTTTGTCTTCGAAGAGGTGTATCCGTTCCGCGCGGCGCAGGAGCAGGCCGAAAAGAAAAAACTCAGCGCCTTCGGCATGATGGCCAAGTTCAACCCCCTGAACCGTCCGCGCGACGACACGGTGCAACTGTCGCGCCAGGAAATGCGCCTGGAGCCGTTCTGGCACGTTGTGGCGCAGCGCTCGGTGGACTACACCTGCCAGATCACCTACCAGGTGCCGGTGCACAACCTCTATGCCCAGACCCTGCAACTCGACGACAAAGTGTTTGAGGTGACGCGGCAAAAAGACAAGGCGCGCATCGAGTTCGTCGCCATCGAGCACTGCCATCGCAAGATCCATTTCGACCAGATGATCGATGGCATGCAGCGTGACATCAAGCCCGCGGTGCTCAAGGCCTACATCGAAAAATACAAGTTCACCGAGACCGAGCGCGTAGAGCGGCCTGACGAGCTGCTCAAACCCTTGATCTCCATGGCTGCCGCCAAACAGTTGGCCACCGCCAGCCTGACCTCGGAGGCCGTGAATGCCTACGAAATCCAGGCCGACCTCACCCACTTCGAGCGCACCCACCTGTATCTGCGGCCCGTGTTTGCCTTCGAATTCCGCTGGAGCAGCGCGGACAAGGTCGGGGTCATCGAGGTCGATGGGCTGACGGGCGAGGTGGTGGAGAACGGGCGCTGGTTCAAGGACAAGGTCAGCCAGGTGCTCACCCGCGACATGCTGGTCGATATTGGCGCCGAGATGGCGGGCACCCTGGTGCCCGGTGGCGGTGCCGCCGTCAAGCTGCTCAGCAAGCTGGTGACACCCGGCGCGCCCGGTCACTGACCACGCGCTCCACCAGCGCAGGCCCTCACCACCGGGGGCAGATGGGCAAGGCGAAGCCGCTATGCTTCACGGCCATGACCTATCCAGAAGACGAAACCCGCCAGTCCCTGCACACCCAGGTGCTGCTGGACGTGGCCCGTGCCCTTGAAGAAGACGTGGGCAGCGGCGACCTCACCGCTGGCCTGATCGACCCCCAGCGCCGCACCCGCGCGCGCATCCTGGCGCGCGAGGCCGCCGTGATCTGTGGCGCCCCCTGGGCCGAGGCCGCCCTGCGTGCGCTCGACCCTTCCGTGCAACTGACCTGGCATGTGGCCGAAGGCGCCCGCTGCGCTGCCGACCAGGTGGTGCTGGAGATCGAGGGCAATGCCCGCGCGCTGCTCAGCGCCGAGCGCACGGCGCTCAACTTTCTGCAACTGCTCAGTGCCGTGGCCACCAAAACCCGCACCTACGTGGACGTGGTGGCTGGCACCCGCGCGCACATCGTGGACACCCGCAAGACTCTGCCCGGCCTGCGCCTGGCGCAAAAATACGCCGTGCGGGTGGGTGGCGGCACCAACCACCGCATCGGCCTGCACGACGCCGTGCTCATCAAAGAAAACCACATCGCCGCTGCCGGTGGCGTCACGGCCGTGCTGCGCGCTGCCCAGCAGGTGGCGGCGCAAGCCAAATTCATCGAGATCGAAGTCGAGACGCTTGAGCAGTTGCAGGAGGCTCTGGACGCTGGCGCCAAGATGGTGCTGCTCGACAACATGCCGCTGCCTACGCTGCGCGAGGCCGTGCGCATCAATGCTGGTCGCGCCATCCTCGAAATCTCGGGCGGCGTGACGCTCGATGGCCTGCGCGCCCTTGCAGAAACCGGTGTGGACCGCATCTCGATTGGCACCCTCACCAAAGACGTCAAGGCCACCGACTTCTCGATGCGCCTGCAGGAGTTAGAGTGACCAACCCCCTGTGGCGCTGCGCGCCTTCCCCCTTCTCTCGCGCGGAGCGCGGGAAGGGGGACGCCACCCGCGCGGCGGGGCGGCCCTTGCGCGGTGGCCGCTGGCCTGGGCCGTGCCTGTTGTACGTGCCGAGACTGGCGCAACGCACACTGAATGACTGATATGAACACTGTGATTACCCTCAAGGAAGTCGATTACGAGCAGCCCGAAGGCGGCGGCGTGTGCGCGACCAAGCACGCCTGGGCGCGTGTGCCTCCCGAGCCGTCGCAGGACGAGCGCGCTGCGCTCAAGGACAAAATCCGCCGTTTGCTGAAGGAAAAGAACGCGGTCATGGTGTCGCACTACTACGTGCACCCCGACCTGCAGGACCTGGCCGAAGAAACCGGCGGCATCGTCAGCGATTCGCTGGAGATGGCGCGCTTTGGCCGCGACCACGCCGCGCAGACGCTGGTAGTGAGCGGCGTGCGCTTCATGGGCGAGACGGCCAAGATCCTCTCGCCCGAGAAGACCATCCTCATGCCCGACCTGGACGCCACCTGTTCGCTCGACCTGGGCTGCCCCATCGACGAGTTTTCGGCGTTCTGCGACCAGCACCCCGACCGCACCGTGGTGGTCTACGCCAACACCAGCGCCGCCGTCAAAGCCCGTGCCGACTGGCTGGTCACGTCGAGTTGCGCGCTCGACATCGTGCGTGCACTCAAGGACCAGGGCCACAAAATCCTGTGGGCGCCCGACCGGCACCTGGGCGACTACATCCGCCGCGAGACCGGTGCCGACATGCTGATGTGGAACGGCGCCTGCATCGTGCACGACGAGTTCAAGGCCTTTGAGCTGGAATCGCTGAAAAAAGAGCACCCGAACGCCAAGGTGCTGGTGCACCCCGAAAGCCCGGCCGACGTGATTGCCCTGGCCGACGCAGTAGGCTCCACCTCGGCCATCCTCAAGGCCGCGCAGACGATGGACGCCCAGGAGTTCATCGTCGCCACCGACAACGGCATGATGCACAAGCTGCGCACGCTCAACCCCGGCAAGGTGTTTTACGAAGCCCCCACCGCCGGCAACAGCGCCACCTGCAAAAGCTGCGCCCACTGCCCCTGGATGGCGATGAACGGCCTGGCCGGTGTGGCCCACGGGCTGGAGACCGGCAGCAACGCCATCGACGTGGACCCGCAGATCATCCCGCGCGCGCGCCTGCCGATTGACCGCATGCTGGCCTTCACCGCCGCGCTCAAAAACGGCCTGCCCACCAGCGGCCTCGTGCCGAACATCGGCGCGGCCTGAGGTACCCCGCGCCCCTGCGCCACGGCCGGGGCGTGGATCGGTAGGGGCACGCTGTACACGGCGGCGTTTGCTTTGTTTTTAATAGCTGTTAGCGCATGTCCCATAAGCGCTGGAGGCCAATTTGACCCTTACTGCGCACATTGACTTTGCCGACCCGCACGACCGCAGCGCGCCGCGCCTGCGCCATGCCTTTGGCGCCCCGCGCGAGGTGCTGCAAGCCCACCAGCTACAGGACGTGCGCGCCGTGCTCGACGCCGTGCATGCCGCCGCACAGCGCGGCCACTGGTGCGTGGGCCATGTGCGCTACGAGGCCGCAGCGGCCTTTGACGCCGCCCTGCAAACCCACGCCGCCGACGGCCCGCTGGCGTGGTTTGCCGTGTACGACGCACCGCTGCCCTGGCCCGCCGATGGAGCTGTTGACTCCGATCCCGCCGCGCAGGTCGAGTGGACCGGCGGCCCAGACCGCGCTGGTTTTGACGCAGCCATTGCCCACATCCAGCAGGCGATCAGTGCGGGCGAGCTTTACCAAGTCAACTACACCGCCCCGCTCACTGGCGCATTGCGCCAGGGCAGCGCCGCCGCGCTGTTTGCCGCGCTGCAGCGCGCCCAGCCCGGCGGTTATGCCGCGCACATTGCAGCGGGCCCCGAGCAGGTGCTGTCGGTGTCGCCCGAGCTGTTTTTTGACTGGCACGATGCGCCCGGTGGCGGCCGCATTCTGGCCCGCCCCATGAAAGGCACCGCCGCGCGCGGCGCCACCCCCGCAGACGACGCCGCCCAGGCCGCCCACCTGCGCGCATCGCCCAAAGAGCGCGCTGAAAACGTCATGATCGTGGACCTGCTGCGCAACGACCTCTCGCGCATCGCCCAGCCGCACAGTGTGCGCGTGCACGCGCTGTTCCACACCGAGGCCCTGCCCACCGTGTGGCAGATGACGTCGGACGTGCAGGCCCGCACGCGCGCTGGCATTCGGCTTTCCGACGTGTTTGCCGCGCTTTTCCCCTGCGGCTCGGTCACCGGCGCACCCAAGGTGCGCGCCATGCAGATGATTCGTGCGCTCGAATCCGCGCCGCGCGGCGTGTATTGCGGCGCTGTCGGCGTGGTGCGGCCGGCAGGCGTGGCCGGGCCCGATGGCCTGTGCAGCGTGGCCGCCACCTTCAACGTGCCCATCCGCACCGTGGTGCTGCGCGCCGGGGCCGACGGCGCCACCACCGCCACCTGCGGCATTGGCAGCGGCATCACCTCGAGTGCCACGGCCGATGCCGAATGGAACGAGTGGCGCCACAAGCGCGCCTTTGTCGAACGCGCCAGCGCGCCGTTTGACCTGCTCGAAACCCTGGCGCTAGTGGATGGCCAGTTCCGCCACCGGGCCGAGCACCTGGCGCGCCTGCAGGGCGCGGCCGCGCATTTCAATGTGCCGTTCGACGCCGCTGCCGTGCAGGCTTGCCTGCAGGCGCTGGCAGGCAACCACCCCGCCGGTGCCTGGCGCGTGCGCCTGCTGCTGCGCGCCAGCGGCCAGCCCCACGCCGAGGCCTTTGCCTTGCACCCCACGCCCGAGCCGGTGCGCCTGCAATTGGCGGGCCGCCCGCTGCCAGAGGCCCATGGCGAATTCGTGCGCTACAAGACCACGCGCCGCGCGCACTACACCGCGTTGGCGCCCACCACGCCCGGTGTGTTCGACACCGTGCTGTGGAACGAAGCGGGCGAGATCACCGAAACCACGTTCGGCAACATCGCCATGCTGCTGGACGGCCGCTGGGTCACCCCCCCGCTGGCCTGCGGCCTGCTGCCCGGCGTGGGCCGCGCCGTGGCCCTGCGCGAGGGGCGCCTGACCGAGGCCGTGGTGCGCCTGCAAGACCTGCCGCGCGTGCAGGCCTGGGCATTCGTCAACAGCCTGCGCGGCTGGCTGGCCGCCGAACTGGTGCCATGATATTTGGGTGTTTTTGGCCTCTAGCGCTTATCTGGTAAGCGCTAGTAGCTATCATTGTTATAGTGTGTAAACCGCCCAAAACCTTGTCCTGATAATGGGCGAGTTCCCCGCCCCACCCACTCCCCCTGAAGGACGCCCATGACGCCCGAGGCACTGGCCCGCGAATCCATCGACCGCAAGCTCGCCCAGGCCGGCTGGGTGGTGCAAGACATGAAGGCGCTCAACCTGGGCGCAGCCACCGGAGTGGCAGTGCGCGAACACCCCACCGACACCGGTCCCGCCGACTATGTGCTGTTTGTCAACCGGCAGCCCGTGGGCGTGATCGAAGCCAAAAAAGACAGCGCTGGCGAAAACCTCACCGCGACGGAGGCCCAGACCGAGCGCTACGCCAGCGCCAACCTCAAATGGCGCAAAGACAGCACGCCGCTGCGCTTTTTGTTCGAGGCCACCGGCCAGATCATCCGCTTTACCGACGGCGCCGACCCCGCGCCGCGCTCGCGCGAAATCTTTCATTTCTTCAAGCCCGAAACGCTGGCAGCGTGGCTGGCACAACCAGACACCCTGCGCCGCCGGCTGGCCGAGCAAATGCCCGCGCTGCCCGAGCAAAACCTGCGCCACTGCCAAATCAGCGCCGTCACCGGGCTGGAAAAGTCGCTGGCGCTGAACAAACCCCGCGCCCTGGTGCACATGGCCACCGGCGCGGGCAAAACGTTTACCGCCATCACGTCGGTGTACCGCCTGCTCAAGTTTGGCGGTGCCAAGCGCATCCTGTTTCTGGTCGATACCCGCAACCTGGGCAAACAGGCGCACCAGGAGTTCATGGCCTACACGCCGCCCGACGATGGCCGCAAGTTCACCGAGCTCTACAACGTGCAGCGCCTGGCCTCGCCCAACATCGACCCCAACGCGCAGGTGTGCATCAGCACCATCCAGCGCATGTATTCCATTTTGAGTGGCGAGCCCATCGACGAATCGGCCGAAGACCTGTCGCTGAACGAGGTGCAGCAAACCGCCAGCCAGGCAAAGCTGGTGCGCTACAACCCGGCCGTGCCGGTGGAAACGTTTGACTTCATCGTCATCGACGAATGCCACCGCAGCATCTACAACCTGTGGAAGCAGGTGCTCGACTACTTTGACGCCAGCCTGATCGGCCTGACCGCCACGCCCGACAAGCGCACTTTTGGCTTCTTCAACGAAAACATCGTCGCCGAATACACCTACGAGCAATCCGTGGCCGATGGCGTCAACGTGGGCTACGACGTGTACACCATCGAAACCGAGGTCACGCAAAAGGGCGCCGAGCTCAAGGCCAAAGAATGGGTGGACCACCGCGACCGGCAAACCCGCAAAAAGCGCTGGAGCGAAACCGAAGAAGACACCGCCTACACCGGCAAAGAGCTGGACCGCTCCGTGGTCAACGTGAGCCAGATCCGGCAGGTCATCCAGGCCATGAAAACCGCCGTGGAAACGCAAATCTTCCCCGCCCGCAAAGAAACGCCCAAAACCCTCATCTTTGCCAAGACCGACAGCCACGCCGACGACATCATCCGCATCCTGCGCGAGGTGTATGGCCAAGGCAACGCCTTCTGCAAAAAGGTCACCTACCGCGCCGAAGAAGACGCCGACAGCATCCTCAGCAGCTTTCGCAACGACTACCACCCGCGCATCGCCGTCACCGTAGACATGATCGCCACCGGCACCGACGTCAAGCCCCTGGAAGTGCTGCTCTTCATGCGCGACGTGCGCAGCAAGGGCTATTACGAGCAAATGAAAGGCCGGGGCGTGCGCAGCCTCGATGGCGACAGCTTGAAGCGCGTCAGCAACAGTGCCGACGGCGCCAAAACCCGCTTTGTGCTGATCGACGCCGTGGGCGTGGAAAAGTCGCTCAAAACCGAAAGCCGCCCGCTGGAGAAAAAACCCGGCGTTCCGCTCAAAGACCTGCTGCAAGGCGTTGCCATGGGCAGCCGCGACGACGACACCGTGCTGTCGCTGGCCAACCGCCTGGTGCGCCTGGCCAAGCAACTGGGCGAAAAAGCGCAGGCGCGCATTGAAAAAGCCAGCGGCGGCATCCCCGTGGCCGAGTTGGGCAAGGGCCTGATAACCGCGCTCAACCCCGACGCCATCGTGCAAACCGCGCTGGCCAGCGCGCAGGCCCTGGGCATCACCCGCAGCGAAGACACCCTGCTGCCGCAAGAGCTGGAAGCCGCCCGCGCCACCCGCGTGGCCGCCGCCTGCGCCCCGTTTGACCAACCCGCGCTGCGTGAAGAAATCGAAAACGCCCGCCGCGAGCGCGAGCAGCTCATCGACCACATCAACCTCGATACCGTCACCTTCGCGGGCTTTTCCGAGCAGGCCGAGGCGCAGGCCAAGGCGGTGGTACAGACCTTTGCCGACTACCTGCAACAGCACAAAGACGAAATCGCGGCGCTGGATTTTTTCTACCAGCAGCCCTACCAGCGCCGCGCGCTCACCTTCGACCTCATCGAAGAGCTGCACGAACAGTTGGCCAAACCACCGCTGATGCTGACCACCGAACGCCTGTGGAGCGCCTATGCCCGCGTGCAGGCAACGCAGGTGAAAGGCGCGGACAAGAAGCGCCAGTTGACCGATCTGGTGTCACTGGTGCGCTTTGCGCTGGGGCTGGACGGCGAAGGCGCCGAACTCAAGCCCTTTGCCGACGAGGTGGACAAGCGCTTTCAGGCCTGGATTTTTCGGCACAACGCCCAGCGCGGCACCGCCTTTACGCCCGAGCAAACCGAGTGGCTGCGGCTGATGAAAGAGCACATTGCCAGCAGCTGCGCCATCCACCGCGACGATTTTGATTACGCCGAGCTGGCGGACAAGGGTGGGCTGCAGAAAGCGTGGGGGCTGTTTGGCAAGGAGCTGGATACCTTGATGGATGAAATGAATTGGGAGTTGGTGGCGTGAGTGAATTTGTTGAGTTGCCCAACACATGGGCATTCGCGCCGCTTTCAAGTATTGCGGACGTCAATCCTCGCTCGTTCTGCCCACTCCCGAGTGCCGTCAGCCAGCCGGTTCACTTTGTGCCAATGAGTGCTGTGACCGAAGAGTTCGGTGGCATTGACATTTCCGCAAGGCGCCCGCTCGGCGACGTGCAGAAGGGCTACACCTCGTTTCTGACCAATGACGTGCTGCTTGCGAAGATCACGCCATGCATGGAGAACGGCAAGCTGGCTTTGGTACCGCCATTGCAAGATCACCTCGCTTTTGGCTCCACCGAGTTTCATGTCTTACGTGCCAAGGATCAGGTCCAACCAAGCTGGCTGGCTTACTTCCTGTCTCAGTCAGCTTTTAGAAGGCTTGCACGGCAAAACATGACGGGTAGCGCGGGCCAGTTGCGTGTCGCAACTACCTGGTTATCTGACGCCTTAATCCCTGTTGCTCCTGCCACCGAACAAACCCGCATCGTCGCCAAACTCGAAGAACTGCTCTCCGACCTCGATGCCGGGGTGGCCGAGCTCAAGGCCGCGCAAAAGAAGCTGGCGCAGTACCGCCAGTCGCTGCTGAAAGCCGCCGTGGAAGGCGCGCTCACCGCCGCGTGGCGCACGCAGCACCAGCCCACCGAGACCGGCGCGCAACTGCTGCAACGCATCCTGCAAGAGCGCCGCGCCCGCTGGGAGGCCAGGCAACTCGCCAAGTTTGCGGAGCAAGGCAAAACCCCGCCCAAGGACTGGCAGAAAAAATACCCCGAGCCGGTGCAGCCCGATACCAGCGGTTTGCCGGAATTACCGCAGGAGTGGGTGTGGGCAAGTGTTGAGCAAATTGCTTCAGACGAGCGGTACAGCCTTGCTATTGGTCCGTTCGGAAGTAATTTGAAAGTGCCAGACTATAGAAATTCTGGCGTTCCATTGGTCTTTGTGCGCAACATCCGTTCAGGCAACTATGGCGGGGCGTACACCAAATACGTGACTTCGGAAAAGGCCGAGGAACTCAGTGCGCACAGCATTGCAGCAGGAGATGTACTCATTACAAAAATGGGCGAACCTCCTGGGGATGCAGATGTTTACCCCAGCGATCAGCCTCCAGCAATCATTACGGCTGACTGCATAAAAGTGCGCTGCTGGGCTGGCCTCCTTCGCCCTGATTTTCTAAAAACTGTAATCAACTCATACATTGGTCAAAGGCAAATTGAGCCAATGACACAAGGTGTGGCGCAGAAAAAGGTGAGCTTGGGACGGTTTACAAGTCTTGCGGTGCCAATTCCTTCGCTTCACGAACAGGATTTGCTGATGAAAATGGTTTCAGCAGCAGATGGCGATGCTGTTGCGCAGGAAGCGGCAATTGCGTTTTCCCTCCAACAATCCACCGCCCAACGCCAAAACATCCTGCGCGCCGCCTTCTCCGGCCAACTGGTGCCGCAAGACCCCCACGACGAACCGGCCAGCGTGCTGCTGGAGCGCATCCGCGCCGAGCGGGCCGCGCAGGGCGCAGTAAAAAAACCGCGTGGCCGCAAAGCCAAGGAGGCCGCATGAATTCGAGCGACGGAGTGGACGAAATGGATGTGGCCAGCCTGGCAGAAGCCTACGACCTGGAATGCAAGGCAGCGCAGGGGCGCGATGGCCGTGGCGAGCTGCCAGACGATGTGTGGAAAAGCTACAGCGCCATGGCCAATGCCGATGGTGGGGTGATTCTGCTGGGCGTGCAGGAAAAGCCACGGGGCAGCTTCCGTGCCCTGGGTTTGGCGGATGTTGAACGGGTGCGCAAGGCGTTGTGGGACAACTTGCATAACCGCAAGCAGGTCAGCGTCAACCTGCTGACCGAGCAGGATGTGGATGTGGTGCAGATCGACGACCACATGGTGCTGCGCGTCCGCGTGCCACGGGCATCGCGCCAACAGCGGCCCGTGCATGTGGGGAGCAACCCGTTTGGGGGCACCTATTTGCGCCGCTACGAGGGGGACTATCAGGCGGATGACGAGGCGGTGCGCCGCATGGTGGCCGAGCGCGTGGAGGACTCGCGTGATGAGCGGGTGCTCAAGGGGTATGACTTTGGCGACCTAGACATGGATACGGTCGCGGCATACCGCAACCGGTTTGCGGCGGTGAAGCCGGGCCATGTGTGGAGCGACCTGCCCCTGCCCGAGTTTCTGGAGCGCATTGGGGCGTTTGGCAAAGACCGCGAGGCAGGCCTCAGCGGTTTGCGGCTGGCGGGTTTGTTGATGTTTGGCCGGGCCGAGGTGATCTGCGATGCGCTGCCGCACTACATGGTGGATTACCAGGAAAGGCCAGAACCCAAAGCCGATAAGCGCTGGATTGACCGCTTAGTACCCGATGGCAGTTGGTCGGGCAATGTGTATGACTTTTTCCGCAAGGTGTACCTGAAGCTGACGGTAGATCTGAAGGTGCCTTTTCAGTTGCAGGCGGGCCAGCGGATTGACGACACGCCGGTGCATGAGGCGCTGCGCGAGGCTCTGGTCAACACCTTGATCCATGCCGATTTCTCGGGCCGGGTATCCGTGCTGGTCGTGAAGCGGCCGGACATGTTTGGCTTTCGCAACCCCGGCCTGATGCGCGTACCGCTGGAGCAGGCGGTGATTGGCGGCAATAGCGATTGCCGCAACCGGCGCTTACAAAAGATGTTTCAGCTGGTGGGCTATGGTGACCATGCGGGGTCTGGGTTGCCGAAGATTTATCGGAACTGGGCTGGGGAGCATTGGCGCAGACCGGTGTTGCACGAATTGCGTGAACCTGAGCAAACGCTGATGGAGCTGCGCATGAGCAGCCTGGTGCCACAAGACGTGCTGGTGGAGTTGCAAAATCGCCTGGGTGAAAGCTTCACGGCCCTGCCAGAGTTGGCGCGGCTGGCACTGATTACAGCCAGCACGGAAGGGGTGCTGAACCATGCGCGCTTGCGCCTGATTGCCACCGATCATCCGGCAGACATTACCAAGATGCTGGCCAGTCTGGTACGCGATGGTTTGTTAACGCCCCAAGGCACAGGCCGGGGCATGGTGTATTACCTGCCGTGGGAGCCGCAGGCGGCGTCCATGGGTTTTGCTGCAGGGGAAACCCCATTAACACCGGAGCTAAACCCCTTAACACCGGAGCTAAACCCCTTAACACCGGAGCTAAACCCCTTAACACCGGAGCTAAACCCCTTAACACCGGAGCTAAACCCCATAACACCGGAGCAGCCGGACAGCGCTCCGGTGGCTGCGCCTGGGCCAACGGTGATTTCTGACCTTACCCAGATGGACTCCGCCGAACTCGCAAGACTGCGAGCATTGGCCGCGCCGGTGGCCGAGCGTGGCCGCGCAAGCCCGGAGCTAGTGCAGCAAACCGTGTTGGCACTGTGCGCCGATCGGTACTTGGGCTTGCGTGCACTGGCACAGCTATTGGGTCGCAACCCCGACGGGGTTGATTTGCGCAAACGCATTCTGAATCCCCTGGTCGCCCGCAAACAGTTGCAGCGCGCATACCCCAACCCGAACGATCCACGCCAGGCTTACTCGGCCAGCACGACGAAATCTGACGCATGAACACCTCCTCCCTCGTCCAGAAAGTCTGGAACTTCTGCCACACCCTCAAAGACGATGGCGTGGGCTATGGCGACTATCTGGAGCAGCTCACTTACCTGCTGTTTTTGAAGCTGGCGCACGAATACGCGCAAGAGCCCTACAACCGCGACACGCACATCCCCAACGGCTATGGCTGGGCCAGCCTGACCAGCAAAGTGGGCGAGCCGCTGGAGGCACATTACCTGGCCACGCTGCACCGGCTGGGGCAGGAGCCGGGCATGCTGGGCGCCATCTTTTTCAAGGCGCAGAACAAAATTCAAGACCCGGCCAAGCTCTCGCGCCTGGTGCAGCTGATTGATGCCGAAAGCTGGATCAGCCTGGATGCCGACACCAAGGGCGACTTGTACGAAGGCCTGCTGCAAAAAAACGCCGAAGACACCAAAAGCGGCGCGGGCCAGTATTTCACGCCGCGCGCGCTGATCGAAGCCATGGTGGCCTGTGTGCGGCCCGAGCCCATGAAGACCATCGCCGACCCGGCCTGCGGCACGGGAGGCTTCTTCCTGGGGGCCTACAGCTGGTTAACGCGCCCCGGCGCCGCGCTGGACAAACGGCAAAAGGCGTTTCTGCGTGACCAGACCTTCTACGGCAACGAGATCGTGCCCAACACGCGCCGCATGTGCCTGATGAACCTGTTCCTGCACAGCATCGGCGAACTCGACGGCGAGCCGTTGGTGGAGCGCTCGGACGCCCTGATTACCGAGCCCAAACGCAAAGTGGACTATGTGCTGGCCAACCCGCCCTTCGGCAAGAAAAGCAGCATGACGTTCACCAACGAAGAAGGTGAAGACGACAAGGATGCATTGATTTACGAGCGGCAAGACTTTTGGACGACCACGTCGAACAAGCAGCTTAACTTTTTGCAGCACATCGTCAGCATGCTGAAGGTGGACGGCAAAGCGGCGGTGGTGCTGCCCGACAACGTGCTGTTTGAAGGCGGGGCGGGCGAGAAGATTCGCAAGAAGCTGCTGGAAAACTGCGATGTGCACACCGTGCTGCGCCTGCCCACGGGCATTTTCTATGCGCAGGGCGTGAAGGCGAATGTGGTGTTCTTTGACAACGCCCCAAAAGATGGGCGCGTGCATACCAAGGGCGTGTGGTTTTACGACCTGCGCACCAACAAGCATTTCACGCTGAAGACGCGCACCTTGAAGCTCGATGACTTGCAGGATTTCATTACCTGCTATCACCCGGAAAACCGCCACGAGCGCATCGCCACAGATCGCTTCAAGTTCTTCAGCTACGACGAGCTGATGGCCCGCGACAAGGCCAGCCTGGACATCTTCTGGCTGAAAGACGACAGCCTGGACAACCTGGATGATTTGCCGCCGCCCGAGGTGCTGCAGCAAGAAATCATCGAGCACCTGGAGGCTGCGTTGGCGGCCTTCAGGGACGTGGCGGCAGGGCTGCCGGGGCGGGGCGCTGCAACGCCGTAGCAATGCACCACCCGCTGTAGTGCGGTGCGGCCCCTGTCGCACCTATCGCCGCACCTATCGCCGCCCCTGCCAGGCCGCTTGCTGCGCCACAAATCCGTCAAACGCCGCCAGCAGGGGCGCAAGGCTTTCGGCGCCTTCCAGTTGCGCCAGCGCCGCGCAGGTGGCCTCCAGGGTAGAGAGCTGGTGCGGCTGGTGCGCCGTGCGGATGCGGTAGCGCGAGGCCGGTAGCTCGCGCAGCGGCAGGCGCGGCAGTTGTTGCAGCAACGGGTTTTGGTGCAGCATCTTGCGGCTTTTGCGCCAGGTGCCGTCCAGCACCACCAGGCGCAGGCGCTCTGGTGTTTGCAGCCAGGCGGGGTTGAGTGGCGGCGGGGTGGCAATGCCCAGGGTGGCGTCTTGCGGGGCCTCGGGGTAGAGCAGCAGGGTGTGGCGTGGGGCGGTGGCCGCATCTGTTGCGTCAAAAGGCGCAGTCAGCAGGGGCTGCAGCGCGCTGGCGTCAAACCGCTCGCCCGTCACCATGCGGCTGTGCGGCAGGCTCAGGTGCAGCAGCCGGGCCGTGCCTTTGGCCTCGTGCACTTCCAGCGGGTGCTGCAGGATCAGCACCTCGGTGCGGTGCGCCACCGGGGTGGCCCAGCGGCAGATGCAGGCGCTGTGCGGGCGCAGGCAGGCGGGGCAGCGCGGGCGGCTGGTGCTGAGTGGAGTCACTATAAAAAAAAGAGCTGCTAGCGCTTGATGGATAAGCGCTACAGCCCTGTTTGGCTAAAAAATGGCGGCGAGGCCGGTGGCTTACAGCCGCTCTTTGACGTAAGAGCCCCGGTCCATATCGACGATTTCCACGCTGAGCTGCACCATCACGCCCGCTGGCTTGGGTGACAGGCGGCGCAGCACCTCGGCCACGCGTTCGGACAGGTCTTTTTTGGCCTCGGGCGTGCGGCCCGACAGCAGGCGCAGCTGGGCGTGCACAAACGCGCGGTTGGCGGGGGCGGTGCCAATTTCAAAGCTGTCCACCAGCACGAAGCGGCTTTTGAGGTCGGCCTCGTCCAGCACTTCGGGGCTGCTGGTGACGGCCTGGTTCAGCTCGGTGAGGGCTTGCGCCTCGGGAAAACCGGCAAGGTTTTGCGAGTATTCGACGATCAGGTGGGGCATGGTCTGCTTTCGGCGGGGGTGGAAAAAGCGGGCGTTACAGCGCCTGGGTAGGCACGTGGTGGCGCAGTTCGGTCTGGCGATTGTGGCCGTCGACAAACACCAGTTGGGGTTCGTGCGTGGCCACCTTGTCTTCGGGCACCTGGGCAAACGCCGCAATGATGAGCAGGTCGCCCACGGCGGCGCGTCGCGCGGCCGAGCCGTTGACCGAGATCATGCCGCTGCCGCGCTGGCCCTTGATGGCGTAGGTGATGAAGCGCTCGCCGTTGTTGATGTTCCAGATGTGGACCTGTTCGTTCTCCACCAGGTTGGCGGCGTCGAGCAGGTCTTCGTCGATGGCGCAGGAGCCTTCGTAGTGCAGCTCGCAGTGCGTGGTGGTGGCGCGGTGGATCTTGGATTTGAGCAGGGTGCGGTACATGGCGGTGCAGGTGTGTTGATGGTGGTGTTCCATGCCGCGCTCAGTGGCGCGCAACGGGCGGAACCAGGATGGTGGGCGCTGCGGGCGCCGCCAGCGCGGGGTAGTCGCGGCTGTAGTGCAGGCCGCGGCTTTCGCGGCGCATTTGCGCGCTCTTGATGATGAGGTCGGCCACCTGCACCAGGTTGCGCAGCTCGAGCAGGTCGCGCGTGATGTGAAAGTGGGCGTAGAACTCCTGGATCTCGGCTTGCAGCAGGGCGATGCGGTGGGCCGCGCGCTCCAGGCGCTTGTTGGTGCGCACGATGCCCACGTAATCCCACATGAAGCGGCGCAGCTCGTCCCAGTTGTGCGAGATGACCACCGACTCGTCGGCGTCCTGCACGCGGCTGTCGTCCCAGCCCGGCAGCTCGGGCACGGGCGTGCACGGCGTGGCCGCAATGGCGTGCGCGGCGGCGCGGGCAAACACCATGCATTCGAGCAGCGAGTTGCTGGCCAGGCGGTTGGCGCCGTGCAGGCCGGTGCAGGCCACCTCGCCCACGGCGTACAGGCCGGGCAGGTCGGTGCGGCCCGCCAGGTCGGTCAGCACGCCGCCGCAGGTGAAGTGCGCCGTGGGCACCACGGGGATGGGCTCTTTGGTGATGTCGATGCCCAGCGACGCGCAGTGCGCCAGGATGTTGGGAAAGTGCTCGTGCAGAAAAGCGGGGCTCTGGTGCGAGATGTCCAAGTGCACGCAGTCCAGGCCGTGGCGCTTCATTTCGTAGTCGATGGCGCGTGCCACCACGTCGCGCGGCGCTAGTTCGGCGCGCTCGTCGTGCTGCGGCATGAAGCGCGTGCCACCTGCCGATGCCGGCAGCAGCAGCTTGCCACCCTCGCCACGCACGGCCTCGCTGATGAGGAACGACTTGGCGTGCGGGTGGTACAGCCCCGTGGGGTGAAACTGGATGAACTCCATGTTGCCTACGCGGCAACCGGCGCGCCAGGCGGCGGCAATGCCGTCGCCGGTGGCGGTGTCGGGGTTGGTGGTGTAAAGGTACACCTTGCCCGCGCCGCCCGTGGCCAGAATGGTTTGCGGCGCGCGGAAGGTCACCACCTCATCGGTGGCGCCATCCAGCGCATACAGGCCCAGGCACTGCTGCGGGCCCGCCAGGCCCAGCTTGTGGCTGGTGATCACGTCCACCAGCGTGTGTTGCTCGAACACCGTGATGCCTGGCGTGGCGCGCACCACGTCGATCAGCGTGCGCTGCACGGCGGCACCGGTGGCGTCGGTCACATGGGCGATGCGGCGTGCGCTGTGGCCGCCTTCGCGCGTGAGGTGCAGCTGGTCGCCCTCCATCGAAAAAGGCACACCCAGCTGGCGCAGCCACGCGATGGCCTCAGGCGCGTTTTCCACCACGAAGCGCGTGGCGGCCAGGTCGCACAGGCCGGCACCGGCCACCAGGGTGTCTTCGATGTGCGCGGCAAAGCTGTCGTCGTCGGCCAGCACGGCGGCAATGCCGCCCTGCGCCCAGGCGCTTGCACCGTCCTGCAGCTGGCGTTTGGTGATGACAGCCACGCGGTGCGTGGGCGCCAGGTGCAGGGCGGCCGAGAGACCGGCGAGGCCGCTGCCTACGATGAGTACGTCAAAGTCGTGGGATGCCATGGCGGTTATTCGTTGCATTGGAAACGGACGCTGTTCAAAGCCAGTGCCACCGTGGAACGGGCTTGGCCAGGCCACGGGTGGCGTCCCCCTCCCGCGCAGCGAGTGAGGGGGAAGCGGCGCGGCCGCTCAGGGGTGTCATTCCTTTTCCAAATCATTCGTGTCTAGGCGCGAAGCCGCAGGCAGTGCTGTAGCACGACAAGGCGAAGCAACAACGACACGGGTGATTTAGAAATGGAATCATGCCGGTACATAGGCCAGCCGGACGTAAATGGGGGCAAAGGCCTCGGCCTGGGTGATCTCGATCAGCGTTTCCTTGGCCAGCTCGAGCAGCGCGATGAAGGTCACCACCAGCACGGTGCTGCCGTTGGCGGGATCGAACAGTTCTTCAAACTCGACAAAGCGGCGCCCCTGCAGCGTTTTGAGCACCATGCTCATGTATTCGCGCACGCTCAGTTCCTCGCGGGTGATCTTGTGGTGCTGCACCAGCCGGGCGCGCTTCAGGATGTCGCGCCAGGCGTCTTGCAGATCGACCACATGCACATCCGGAAACCGCGGCTGCAGGCTTTGCTCGATGTACACCTGCGCCTTCACAAAGTCGCGCCCATATTGCGGCAGTTGCCCGAGGCGCATGGCGGCCATCTTCATCTGCTCGTATTCGAGCAGGCGGCGCACCAGCTCGGCGCGCGGGTCTTCGGCCTCGTCGGCTCCCTCCTGCTTTTTGGGGGGCAGCAACATGCGCGACTTGATCTCGATGAGCATCGCCGCCATCAGCAGGTATTCGGCGGCCAGCTCCAGGTTGCGGCTGCGGATCTCTTCCACGTACACCAGATACTGGCGCGTGAGGCCGGCCATGGGGATGTCGAGGATGTTGAAGTTCTGCTTGCGGATCAGGTACAGCAGCAGATCGAGCGGGCCTTCAAAGGCCTCAAGGAAGACTTCGAGCGCGTCGGGCGGGATGTAAAGGTCTTGCGGCAGCGCAAACAGCGGCTCGCCATACAGGCGGGCCAGCGCCACCTGGTCCACCACGTCGGGCATGGTGCCCGGGGTAGCCGCAGTGGCCTCGGCAGGGCTTGCGCTGCGCATTGTGCTATTAAATTGATAGCTTCTAGCGCTTTATAGTAAAGCGCTAGAGGCCATTTTTATGTTCAATCAGCGTTGGTCTGATAGGGGTAGGGCTTTTGCGCGACCTGGGCATCGCGGTAGTCGCCCCAGATCTTGCGGTCTACCTGCTTGTCCCACAGCAGGGCGCGGCCTGCGCGCTGCTGTTCATCCAGCTCGGGCCTTTGCGCCTTGAGCTGGTCGATGAACTGGGTGGCATCGGATTTGTAGTCGGGGCGGCGAAAAATGGACATGGACTGATAACCTCTCTGGCTTGATTTTACCGGGAGCCTTCCATGCCCTTTCTTTTTCGTGCCCTGGCGCTTGCCGCGGCGGCTTTCAGCCTGGTCGCCCTGGCCGGATGCGACGCGCAGCGCATCAGCGAACTGCAGCCTGGCATTTCCACCGAGGCCGACGTGCGTGACCGCTTTGGCGTCCCCGAAACCATCTGGGACGAGGCCGATGGCGCGCGCACCCTGGAATACAACCGCCAGCCCGCCGGGCAGATCAATTACATGATCACCGTGGGTGCCGATGGCCGGCTGGTGGCCGTGCGCCAGGTGCTCACGCCCGAGAACTTTGCCCGCATCACACCCGGCACCGACATGGCGCAGGTGCGCCGCAATCTGGGCAAGCCTGCCAAGGTCACGCCCTACCGCCTCAGCGGCGAAACGCACCACGACTGGCGCTTTGCCGAGGCGCCCAACATCCCCAAGGTGTTTACCGTGGTGACCAAAGACGGCGCCACGGTGCTGCGTACGCAGATCGGCCCCGACATGGACGCGCCAGAGAACAAGGGCGGGCGCTGATTTCACCAACCCGGCGCGCTGCCGCCTTGCGGGCATTCACGGCGCAATCTTGCGCTTGAGTGCCCGCGCCACCCCCGGCGGCAAGCTGGGCAGTGAGCGCAGCAGCCAGGGCAGCAACTTGCGCTTGAGGCCGCTGAGCGACTGCGGCACCACCGCCTCGATCAGGTGCGGGCCGGGCGTGGCCAGGGCGTGCTCCAGCGCCCGCACAAACTCCTCCGCCGTAGTGGTGCGCACGCCGTGCACGCCCATGCCATGGGCGAGCTGAGCGAAGTTCAGCACCGGGCCGTTCAGGTCCAGCTGCGACCGGGCCTTGGCGCCCACTTTTTCGGCGCCCACGCGTTCCAGCTCCACGTTGAGCACCGAGTACGAGGCGTTGTTGAAGATGACCGATACCACGTTGAGCTTCTCGCGCGCCATGGTCCACAGCGCCTGGATGGTGTACATCGCGGTGCCGTCGCCAATGAGCGCCAGCACCGGGCGTGTCGGGCAGGCGATGGCCGCGCCGACGGCATTGGGCAGGCCCTGGCCTATGGCGCCGCCCGTGAGCGTGATGAGGTCGTGGCGCGGCGCACCGGCGGTGAAGGGCCCGAGCATCAACCCCGAGGTGATGGCCTCGTCGATGACGATGGCGTTCTCGGGCAGCAGGTGGCCCACTGCTTTGCACACCTTTTCGGCGGTGAGCTTGCCGCGCGGGCGCCCGGGG
>NZ_QOZT01000033.1:0-35473 GCF_003345135.1 Acidovorax sp. BoFeN1 | reverse complement strand
GCCTTGGGGGGGAGGAGGGGTGGCTCATGGATAATCCCATTTTACAAACCCGCCCTGCCTGGCGCGGGCCGTTTCCAAAGCCCTGTCCATATTGCCCGACGTGCCCCGTTGCCAGCCCCCTTTCGTGCAGAAATCTCACCCCCTTTCCCGGCCGTTGCCGCAAGCCGCTGCGCGCGCCCGTCGGCCGGGGTTGCACCCTCTGGCGTATGCCGTGGCGCTGGCGTGGTGCGGCGTGCCGCTGGTTGCACTGGCGCAGGCCGATGCACAGAGCGCGTGGGATGCCCCGCCCGCACTGCGCCGCAGCCCGCAACTGCAAGAGACCCTGCCGGCAGAGGTGCGCCCCCAGCTGCCGGTGTTTGTGTCGGGAGACCGCATCACCGGCCAGCCCGATGTGAAGGCGGTGATCGACGGCAATGCCGAACTGCGCCGCGGGGATACCGTGATCCGTGCCGATCGGCTGGAGTACACCGTGCCCGACGATCTGGCCCAGGCGCAGGGGCAGGTGCACATCAACCGGGCCGGCAACACCTATGACGGCTCGGCGCTGGCGCTGCATGTGGATGCGTTCGAGGGCTTTTTCAGCGACGCGCGTTACCGCTTCCTGGTGACCGGCGCCCATGGCGACGCCACGCGGGTGGATTTTCTGGACCGCGACCGCGCCGTGGTGCACAACGCCACCTACACCACCTGCCAGCGCGACGACTCCGCCAGCTGGGAGCCCGACTGGGTGCTGCGCGCCCAATCCATCCGCCTGGACAACGTCGAAGAAGTGGGCACCGCCGAAGGTGCCGTGCTGGAGTTCAAGGGCGTGTCGGTGCTGCCCATCCCGCACATCACGTTTCCGCTGTCGGACAAGCGCAAGTCCGGGTTGCTGCCGCCCACGGTGGGCCTGGACAGCCGCAATGGCCTCGAATACATCCAGCCCTACTACTGGAACATCGCCCCCAACCGGGACGCCACGCTGCGCGGCGCCATCATGGCCAAGCGGGGCATTGAAGTCGGGGGCGAGTTCCGCTACCTCGAAACCAACTACCAGGGCCAGGTGGACGCCAGCCTGATGCCCACCGACAGCCAGCGCGACCGCGTGCGCTGGGGGTATTCGGCGCAGCACCAGGGGCTGATCAGCACCCCCATGGGCGGTGTGGGCCTGAACCTCAACCTCAACCGGGTGAGTGACGACAACTACTGGCGCGACTTCGGGCGCGCCGCGCTGCCGCTGCGCCAGCGCCTGCTGCCCAGCGACGCGACGGCGTCATGGGCGGGCGGCAACATGTCGGCCCAGGTGCGCACGCTCAAGTGGCAGGCCCTGCAGGATGTGGCTTCGCCCATCATTCCGCCCTACAACCTCATGCCCCAGCTGCTGTGGCGCTACACGCCCCAGGATCTGGGGCGGGGCCTGGATTTCAGCATGGTGGCCGACACCACCCGCTTCGAGGCGGACCGTGCGCTGCCCAACCCGGCCGACGGCCAGCGCAGCTTTGTGCAGGCCCAGTTGAGCCGCCCCTTTCTGGCGCCGGGGGGCTTCGTCATCCCCAAGCTGCAGCTGCACGCCACGCAATACCAGTTCGACAACCCATTGGTCAGCGGGGAGCGCTCGGCCAGCCGCGCCCTGCCCACCTTCAGCCTGGACGGCGGGCTGGTGTTCGAGCGCGATGCACGTCTGCTGGGGCGCGCCTTCACGCAGACGCTGGAGCCCCGCGCGTTCTACACCTACACGCCCTTTCGCGACCAGAGCCGCCTGCCGCTGTATGACACCGGGGCCACAGACTTCAGCTTTGGCTCCATCTACACCGAGAACCCCTATGTCGGCAATGACCGCCTGGCCGACAACAACCTGCTCACCCTGGGCGTGACCACGCGTTTTCTCAATCCCGACACCGGCGCAGAGGCCTTGCGCCTGGGCATCGCCCAGCGCCTGCGTTTCTCCGACCAGAACGTGACCCTCGACAACACGCCCGTCGGCGAGCGCGTGTCCGATGTGCTGCTGGGCGCGGGCATCAACTGGGCACCGCAGTGGGGCTTTGACTCCACCGTGCAATACAACCCCAAGACGCAGCGCTCCATCCGCTCCACCGTGGGTGCGCGCTACAGCCCGGGCAACTACCGCACCGTGAACGCGGTCTACCGGCTGCAGCGCGGCACCAGCGAGCAAATCGACGTGGGCTGGCAGTGGCCGCTGGCGGCCTTGTGGGGCGGCCAGGGCGCAGACCGCGGCCCCGAGCGCGCCCAAGGCCAGGGCAAAGGCAGCGGCCGCTGGTACACCGTGGGCCGCCTGAACTACAGCCTGCAGGACCGCAAGCTCGTCGATACGGTGGTGGGCTTTGAATACGACAGCTGCTGCTGGATAGGCCGCGTGGTGCTGGAACGCCTGCAAAGCAGCGTGACCACCTCCAACACGCGGCTGCTGTTCCAGATCGAATTTGTGGGCTTCTCGCGCCTGAGCCTGGGCGCAAGCCCCCTGGAAACCTTGAGGCGGAATGTGCCACGCTACCAGTACCTGCGCGAGCAGGTCAGCACCCCCAGCCGCTTCAGCAACTATGACTAACCTGACACCATGAACCACCGTGCAATTGCTTTGGGCCTGGCGTGCCTGGCTTCTTTCGTGACCACCGGCGCTGCGGCGCAGGGCTTGCGCCCCGCGGGGGCTGCCGGAGCGGGCCTTCGCACAGCGCCTGCGGCGCCTTCCTTCACCCTGCCCGCCCCCGGTGCGGGCGCTGCACTGCGGCAAGCCGATTTCATCGTGGCGGTGGTCAATTCGGAACCCGTCACCAACAACGAGGTACGGACCCGCGCGGCCCGCATCGCACAGCAAATGGCCCAGCAAGGCGTTGCCCTGCCGGCCGGCGACCTGCTGGCGCGCGAGGTGCTGGAGCGATTGATCGTGGAAAAGATCCAGCTGCAACTGGCCCGCGAAGGAGGCATTCGCGTGGACGACTATGCCGTGGGCCAGGCCGAGGAGGGCGTGGCCAAGCAAAACAGCGTCAGCGTGGCAGAGATGCACCGCCGGCTGGCCGCTGACGGCATCAGCAAGGAACGTTTTCGCGAAGAGTTGCGCAACCAGATGCTGCTGCAGCGCCTGCGCGAGCGCGATGTGCAGTCCCGGGTGCGGGTGAGCGATCTGGACGTGGACCAGTACCTGCGTGAACAGCAGTCGGGGGCCGACACCTCCAAACAGGAGATCAACCTGGGCCACATTCTGGTGGCAGTGCCCGAAAACGCCAGCCCCGCCCAGGTGGCCGAGCGCCAGGCCCGCGCCCAGCGCGCCGCCGACAAGGTGCGCGCCGGCGAGGATTTCGCGGCCGTGGCCCAGGAGTTCTCGGACTCTGCCGAGGCCAAGACGGCAGGCGGGCTGCTGGGCATGCGCCCGGCCGAGCGCTATCCCGAGCTGTTTGTCAGCGCCACCGCGCAGCTGCCCGTGGGCGGAATTGCCGGGCCCGTGCGTTCTGCGGCGGGCTTTCATGTGCTCAAGGTGGCGGACAAAACCACTGCCGGTGTGCCCACCCTGGTGACCCAGAGCCATGCGCGGCATATCCTGTTGCGCACCGGCCCCCAGCTGACCGAGAGCGCTGCCGCAGCGCGGCTGGCCGACTACCGGCGCCGCATCGTTGCAGGCCAGGCAGACTTTGCCGAACTTGCGCGCGAGCACTCGCAGGATGGCAGCGCCAAGCAGGGCGGCGATCTGGGCTGGGCCAATCCGGGCCGCTATGTGCCCGAATTCGAGCAGGCCATGAACGCGCTCAAGCCGGGCGAAGTCAGCGAACCCCTGGTGTCGCGCTTTGGCGTGCACCTGATCCAGCTGGTGGAGCGCCGCGAGGCCAAGCTCACCCAGCGCGAGCAGCGCGACATGGCGCGCGACACGGTGCGCGAGAAGAAGGTCGAGGAAGCCTTTGCCACCTGGGTGCAGGAGCTGCGCGGCCGGGCCTACGTCGAATACCGCGACGCGCCGCAGTGAAGCGGGCCGCTGCATGAAACACATTCCGCGCAAGCGCTTTGGCCAGCATTTTTTGTCGGACGGCGGCATCATCGAAGCCATCGTCAGCGCCATCGCGCCACTGCCTGGCCAGCCCATGGTGGAAATCGGCCCCGGCCTGGCCGCGCTGACCCAGCCCCTGGTGGAGCGTCTGGGTCGCCTGACGGTAATCGAGCTAGACCGCGACCTGGCCTTGCGGCTGCGGCTGCACGGACAGCTCGATGTCATCGAGTCGGACGTGCTGAAAGTCGACTTCACGCAGCTGGCGCACACGCTGCAGGTTCCCAGGATCCGGGTGGTTGGCAACCTGCCCTACAACATCTCCACGCCCATCCTGTTCCACCTGCTCGAGCATGTGTCGGTGATCGAAGACCAGCATTTCATGCTGCAAAAAGAGGTGATAGACCGCATGGTGGCGTCGCCAGCCACGTCCGACTATGGGCGCCTTTCGGTGATGCTGCAGTGGCGCTATGCGATGGAGAACGTGCTGTTCGTGCCACCTGAAAGCTTCGACCCGCCCCCGCGCGTGGACAGCGCGGTGGTGCGCATGGTGCCGCATGACGCGCCGGCGGCGGTGCGCCCGGCATTGCTGTCCGAACTGGTCCAGGTGGCATTCAGCCAGCGCCGCAAGCTGCTGCGCCACACCCTGGGCCGCTGGCTGGAGGGGCGGGGCTTTGCGGGCCACTTCGACACCCAGCGCCGCGCAGAAGAAGTGCCGGTGCACGAATATGTGGCGCTGGCCCTCGCGCTGGATCAAAAACAATAGCGCTTGGCGCTTTCCCCATCAGGGCCAGGGCCGGTTTTCTCATGAAAAAGCCCGCCAGTGGCGGGCCCTGTTCACGTGCACGCGGCCTGCGCGCGCGCTCAGGCGGCGGTCAGCCAGTAGCCCGCGTTGAACGGGCTGCTCATGCGCAGCGCCAGGGGAGAGATATCGACCAGTTTGTCGGTGGGCATCTTCTCGGCGGTTTCGGGGTCGATGGCGATGCCCTGGACCGCTACCGTTTCCTTAGCCTCGTTCGCCCGTTCTGCTTGGCTGGTGGTTGCAGAACGGGCTACAGAAAAGAATAGAAACAGCGGAACGGAATCTTGCGGTCACCCCAGAAATCTGCGGCATCGCGGAAGATATCGAGCAGCTGCTCGCGCGCTTCCTTGTCGAACTTGCCCGTGGCCGGAATCTGCTCGAGCACCACGATGAAGCCCGGCTGCGGCCCGGATTTGTGCAGGGGATCGGTCATGCAGTCGTAAAGCGCATCGAAATTCTTGCCGAAGTGCGACGGAAAGGTGAACTGCGCGGCAATCAGGTCCAGCACATCCTGTTTGGACTGGGCATGGGCCAGGTTGGCATACAAAAAATGTTGACCGAGGGAAGCTGCCGCATCTTGCAGATCCTGCACGCGGAAAGCGCGAATGGATTGCACGATGTTGGTGCGCACGCCACGCAGTGGCGTTTCCTGGTCTTTACGAAGGGGCGTCTGCATCTCCGTTGCTCTTTCTTTATTAGGTCCAAAAACTTCTGGCTGACCGCAAAACCGCAGGATGCGTGTTTCGGGTCGGGAAAACAAGGGGCCTGGCTGCCCACTGCCCCGGCTGGGGCGGGCGGACAACACTTCGGACATCATTCGACAATCCTGCGAAAACTGGCGTAGTGGTCGCTGGTGTAATAGCAGGCGTCCGGCACCCGGGGCTTGCCTCCACACACAATGCGCCGGGCGCCACGATTGCGCGCGCCGGGGGTCTTGACGGTGTATTCACGGTAGTAGCCGCGCTGGTGGGCCGGCAACAACCGTTCACGGTTGCCAAACACTGTTCCGTCCTTGTCGTACGGAAAAGGGCCGCCATGGTGGATCAGCGCATACGTCGAACGTCCCTGGGGGGGCAGCTCTGCCACGGATATGGAAGCCATGGAACCGTCGTGAGACGGAGATTTCCGGGCATGTCCGGGAACCGGGCCCAGGACCAACGCAACACCCACAACACACAAAACCCCTGCTTTTCGCACTTGGGTGGCTACAGCCTTGAGCATCAACGACACCTTTCAGAAACTACGGGTTAACCCGAAATTTCAACGGGCTAGTGTCGCTCAAAGCCCCCCAAAAAGCAAGCGCCTGCACAAAGATTGGGCAGGCGCCGAGGGCATTAGTGGTGCACCAGAGTTAGTGCACGCTATTTGTTGGAGGCTTATCGTGCTGCGTTGGCGTCGGCCACGGTAATGGCTGTCATATTGACGAGTCGCCGCACCGTGGTGCTGGCCGTGAGGATATGCACCGGCTGGGCCGCACCCAGCAGCACGGGGCCAATGGCAATGTTGCCGCCGGCCGCTGTCTTGAGCAGGTTGTAGGAAATGTTGGCCGCATCGATGTTGGGCAGCACCAGCAAGTTGGCATCGCCCGCCAGGGTGCTGTGGGGCATGAGCGCGGCGCGCGCCTTGCCGTCCAGAGCCACGTCGCCGTGCATCTCGCCATCCACTTCGAGCCAGGGCGCCTGCACGCGCAGCAGCTCCAGCGTCCGGCGCATTTTGACGGCGCTGGGCTGGTCACTGGAACCAAAGTTGGAGTGCGACAACAGGGCCGCCTTGGGCTTGATGCCAAAGCGCAGCATTTCCTCGGCCGCCATCATGGTGATTTCGGTCAGCTGCTCAGCCGTGGGGTCGTAGTTGACGTGGGTGTCCACCAGAAACACCTGGCGATCGGGCAACAGCAGGCCGTTCATGCAGGCAAAAGTGGTCACGCCGGGGCGCTTGCCAATCACCTGTTCGATGTAGTTCAGGTGGTGCGCCGTGTGGCCCCAGGTGCCCGCGATCAGGCCATCCACTTCGCCCTTGTGCAGCAGCATGGCACCAATCAGCGACAGGCGACGGCGCATTTCGATCTTGGCGATCGGGGCGGTCACGCCCTTGCGCTCGGTCATGCGGTGGTAGGTTTGCCAGAAGTCGCGGTAGCGGTGGTCCTGCTCGACATTGACGATGTCGTAGTCCCGCCCTTCCTGCAGTCGCAGGCCGAACTTTTCGATGCGCTGCGCGATGATGGCCGGGCGGCCAATCAGCGTAGGGCGGGCGATTTTTTCGTCCACCACGATCTGTGCGGCACGCAGCACGCGCTCTTCTTCGCCCTCGGCATAGGCCACGCGCTTCTTGGTGGCAGCCTTGGCGGCGGTGAAGATGGGCTTCATGGTGGTGCCAGAGGCGTACACGAAGGTCTGCAGATGGTCGCGGTAAGCGTCCATGTCGGCGATCGGACGCAGCGCCACACCGCTGTCGGCAGCGGCCTGGGCCACGGCCGGGGCAATCATCATCATCAGGCGCGGGTCAAACGGCTTGGGAATCAGGTATTCCGGGCCGAAGGCCAGCGGCTCACCCACATACGCCGCGGCCACCACCTCGCTCTGCTCGGCCTGGGCCAGCTCGGCGATGGCGTGCACGGCGGCGATTTCCATCTCCATCGTGATGGTGGTGGCGCCGCAATCGAGCGCGCCCCGGAAGATGTAGGGAAAGCACAGGACGTTGTTGACCTGGTTGGGGAAGTCCGAGCGGCCCGTGGCAATGATGGCGTCATCGCGCACGGCCTTCACGTCCTCGGGCTGGATCTCGGGGTTGGGGTTGGCCAGGGCAAAAATCAGCGGGCGGGCGGCCATCTTGGCCACCATGTCTTTCTTGAGCACACCGCCGGCCGACAGGCCCAGGAAGACGTCGGCATCCGCAATCACTTCGCCCAGCGTGCGCGCCGTGGTCTTTTGCGCAAACTGGATCTTGTCCTCGTCCATCAGCTCGGTGCGGCCTTCGTAGACCACGCCCGCCAGGTCGGTCACCCAGATGTTCTCGCGCGGAATGCCCAGCTTGACCAGCAGGCCCAGGCAGGCCAGTGCGGCGGCACCCGCACCCGAGGTGACGAGCTTGATCTTTTTGGGGTCTTTGCCCGCCACCTTGAGGCCGTTCAGGATGGCCGCGCCCACGGTGATGGCCGTGCCGTGCTGGTCGTCGTGAAAGACCGGGATCTTCATGCGCTCGCGCAGCTTGCGCTCGACATAAAAGCAATCGGGCGCCTTGATGTCTTCGAGGTTGATGCCGCCAAAGGTCGGCTCCAGGCTGGCAATGATCTCGACCAGCTTTTCAGGGTCTTTCTCGTTGATCTCGATGTCGAACACATCGATGCCCGAGAACTTCTTGAACAGAACCGCCTTGCCCTCCATCACCGGCTTGCCCGCCAGCGGGCCAATGTCGCCCAGGCCCAGCACGGCGGTGCCGTTGGTGACCACGCCCACCAGGTTGCCGCGGCTGGTGTACTTGAAGGCGGCGTTGGGGTCTTTGACGATTTCTTCGCACGGTGCGGCCACACCGGGCGAATAGGCCAGCGCCAGATCGTGCTGGTTGACCATCTGCTTGGTCGCGGCAATCGAGATCTTGCCGGGCTTGGGAAACTCGTGGTACTCCAGCGCTGCCTTGCGCAGCAGCGCGCGCTTGTCGGGAAGGTTGTTGTGATCGGCCGTGGTGTTCTCGGGCATCAAGCGTCTCCAGCTTTCAGAAAGTGCCGGGGTCCGCGTTGGATCTGCTCGGGGCGGGCCGTCAGCTTGTAAGAGGGAGGTGCATTGTAGGCTTCGTCCCGTGAAAACCCTGATAAGTCGCGGTGCTTGCCCGGTCTAAACGCTTGTGATCGCCATGCATGCAATGGCCTTCCGTGGCCCGCCGTTTTGGCGGGGCCGACAGAAAGGACGGGCCGGATGGATAACCGGTGCGATTCTTGCTCACCCACGTTGCATGCCTTCATCACACCCTTGCAGGCCGCTCACGGCTTCGTCGCTGGTGGCGCGACCTCTGACCCCCGGAGATTTTCAGCGCTTTGGCACCGTGCTGCAGGCGCCGCCTCGCGTGAATGCCGCCCGGCCGATCAATGCGGGAACGGCCTTGCGGTTTGACCTGGTGGACGACATGCAACTGGACGCTGCCGGTGGCCGGGCCCAGCTAGCGCTGTTTAGCGCCCAGGCGCGGTCGTTTCCGCTGGTATTGCACGAGATGGAGTGCCACCAGCTGGGTAGCCAGACCTTTGTGCCGCTCGGGGCGAGGCGTTTTGTCATCGTGGTGGCTGCAGCGGGTGCGCCCCCCGAGGCGGCCGCACTGGAAGCCTTTGTGACCGATGGGCAGCAAGGCGTCACGCTGGCACCCGGGACCTGGCACCATGCCCTGCTGGCCCTGGATGCCGGCGACTTCGTGGTGATCGAGCGTGCCGCCCCTGTGGTGGATTGCATGCTGTGTGCACTCCCCACCGCCGTGGAGGTCTCCTTGGCGACGTGACGGGCCCATGACGGCGGTGGCAAACCGTCGCAAAACTTCAGCCCAGCCCCGCGATGCCTTCTGTCAGCGCAATCAGCGACCGGTCGGAACCTGCGGGCCCCAGCAGCGACAGGCCCAGCGGGGCACCATCGCGCTGCGCCAGCGGCATCGATACCTGTGGGAACCCTGTCAGTCCGGCGATGCACAGCATCTGGATCGCACAGTTGCGGTAGTCCTCCAGGCTGCTCTCCGGGGCGCTGCGCAGGGGGGCAATATCGGGCATGGTAGGCATGACCAGCACACCATCATGGCCCAGCAACTGGCCCAGATGATGCTGGTAGCGGGCACGAAATGCGCGGGCGATGGCCACCTGTTCGTCCGTTACCGCCCGCGACCAGGCAAAACGTTCGGCCACGCCCGGGCCCAGCGGGGGCGCATGGCGTTCAATCAGCGGGCCGTCGGTCATCCAGGCCTCGCGCCCCTGGATGTAGCGAAAGTTCCAGTACATGGCATCAAACGACTCCAGCACGGCATCCACCGGCGCTGCGGTGCCCAGCAGCGACTGCACATGCTGCACGGCGCCATCCAGCGCCGCACGCACAGCGGGGTCGAGCAGGGCCCACACGTCGGCGGGCCACAACAGGCGCACCTGGGCGGGAAGGGGTTGCGGGTCGGCGCCCAGCAACACGTCGGCCACGCGGGCAAAAGTCTGGGCTTCGCGGGCAAACCAGCCGCAGGTGTCCAGGCTCGGCGCCAGGTCCAGTGCGCCTGCCAGGCTCACGCGGCCGTGCGTGGGGCGCAGCCCAAACAGGCCGCAGTGGTTGGCCGGGGCGCGCACGGAGCCACCGGTGTCGGTGCCCAGCGCAAAGTCACACAGGCCTGATGACACCGCCGAGGCCGACCCTGAGGACGATCCGCCCGTGATGCGCTCCGGAGCGGCCCCGTTAACGGGCGCCCCAAAGTGGGCGTTGTTGCCGTTCATGGAAAAGGCCAGCTCATCGGTCACCGTTTTTCCTGCCAGGCGGGCGCCGGCGTCCAGCAGCTTTTGCACGGTGGGTGCCGTGCGGTCTTTGGTGCCCGACAGGGCCAGAACGAGGGGGTTGCCACCGCCTGTGGGGAAGCCCGCCACATCGAACAGGTCTTTGACACCAAAACTCAGCCCGGCCAAGGGCCCCGTGCCGGCATGGGGCACAGGTACATCGGGATACGGAACAAACGCGTGGGCAGGGTCGTGCAGAGGCATGGTGGTGGGGCGCAAGGCCAGTAAAGAAGAAGCCGTCAAAGGGTGGGCACCAATACCCGCGCCGTGGCCGCTGCCGCATCGGTGCGCAGGCAGCGCGCACGGTGTCCCGGAGCGATCTCGATCACGGGCGGTTGTTGCACCCGGCATGCGTCGGTAGCCAGGCTGCAGCGCTCGGCAAAGGCACAACCAGGTGGCAGCGCCGACAGATCGGGCGGTGTGCCCGCAATGGTCTCCAGGGGCGTACCGCGCGCCATGGCGCCATGGGCGCGGCTCTTGAGCAGGGCGATCGTGTACGGGTGGCGCGGGTTGCGGATCAGGTCGCGGGCCGTGCCCTCTTCGACAATGCGGCCGGCGTACATCACAGCAATGCGGTCTGCCACCTCCACCGCCGCGCCGATGTCATGGGTGACAAAGATCACCGACAGGCCCAGGTCGCGCTGCAACTCCCGCAGCAGCAGCAGGATCTGGATCTGCACCGTCGCATCCAATGCCGTGGTGGGTTCGTCTGCCAGCAACAACTGGGGGCGGCAGGCCAGCGCCAGGGCGATCATGGCGCGCTGACGCATGCCGCCCGACATTTCATGCGGGTAAGCCCGCAAGCGCCGTGCGGGGCTGGGAATGCGCACGCGCTCAAACAAGGCCAGCGCACGCTGTTGCGCCTCGGCCGCCGTGACGCCCTCGTGGCGGCAGATGGATTCCACGATCTGCGCACCCACGGTATACACGGGGTCCAGTGCCAGCAAAGGCTCCTGGAAGATCATCGACGTGACCTTGCCGCGGTAGTCGGCCAATTGCCGGCCCGACAGGGCCAGCAGGTCTTGGCCAGCCACGCGCACCTCGCCGCCGATGCGGGTGCGCCGCTCGGGGTGCAGGCGCAGCAGCGTGCGCAACGTCACACTCTTGCCCGAGCCCGACTCGCCAATCAGTGCCACGACTTCGCCACGCTGCACCTGCAGGCTCACACCGCTGACGGCCTGCACGGGTTTGCGGGCACCGGTGAATGTCACGCTCAGGTCGCGCAGCACCACCATGGGTTCTGTAAAGGGTTGGGGGGTATTCATGGGGCGTGCTCCAGTGCGCAACGGTGTGACGACGGCTCAGGCCGCCTGGGCGAGTGCAGCCGCAGCTTGTGGGTGGCCGCTGCCCGGCTCGTGGACAAGGCAGGCCGCCACATGGTGCGGGCCGGTGATGGTGCGTACCGGCACACGCTGGGCACACACAGGCGCAGCCAGGGCGCAGCGAGGGTGAAACCGGCAGCCCGAAGGCGGGTCGATGGGGTTGGGCGGGTCGCCCGCCAAGGGTGCCACCTCAGTGCGGTGGTCGGGGTCCATCGACGGCATCGACGACAACAGCGCGCCGGTGTAGGGGTGGGCAGGCTGGCGAAACAGGGCATCCGATGGGCCAATCTCCGCCACCTGGCCCAGGTACATCACCATGACGCGGTCGCTCATGTAATGCACTACGTTCAGGTCGTGGCTGATGAAGACGTAGGTCAGGCCAAACTCGGCTTTCAGGTCGGTCAGCAGGTTGAGCACCTGGGCTTCCACCGACTTGTCGAGGGCCGAAACGGCCTCATCCAGGATGACCATGCGCGGCTGCAGGGCCAGGGCACGCGCAATATTCACGCGCTGGCGCTGGCCACCCGACAGCTCGTGCGGATAGCGCTCGGCAAAGCGCCCGGGGGCCAGGCCCACGCGGTCGAGCAGGTCGCGTGCCCGCGCCACGGCCTGACGCTGCGGCACGCCATGCACCTGGGGGCCAAAGGCGACGGAATCCTCAATGGTCAGGCGCGGGTTGAGCGAGGCATAGCTGTCCTGAAACACCATTTGCACCTGACGCCGGAACTCCTTGAGCGGCAGGTCCCGGCTACCCACGGTGCGCCCGTCATAAACGATCTGCCCAGCCGTCGGCGCAATGAGCTGCATCAACAGCCGGGCGGTGGTCGACTTGCCGCAGCCCGACTCGCCCACCACGCCCAGGGTTTCGCCCTTGAGTACTTCAAAGCTCACGCCATCCACCGCACGCACGGCACCGCTGCCGCGCCCGAAGGCATCCTTCTTGAGGGGGAAGTGCTTGACCAGCCCCGTGATGGTGAGCAGCGGTTGCGCGGGACCGCCGATGTCGGTGATTGCTTGCATCGCTTCAGCCCTTGTTGTCCATGGCCGACCGCAGGCCGTCCGAGAGGATGTTGAATGAAATCGAGGTGATGAAAATCATCAGCCCTGGCAGGGCGGCCACCCAGGGCTGCACATAGATAGCCGTGCGCAGGGTGTTGAGCATCAGGCCCCATTCCGGCTCGGGCGGCTTGACGCCCAGGCCCAGAAACGACAGGCCCGAAGCCAGAATCATCGACACCGCAATCAGGCTGGTGGCATAGACAAAGATGGGGCCCAGTACGTTGCCCAGCACATGCACCCGAACGATGGTGAAAGGGCTGGCGCCCGAGGCACGGGCGGCCTCCACATAGTCGCGGTTACGCACCTGCGTGGTGACGCTCTCGGCCACCCGCACGATCTGCGGAATGAACACGATGGTCAGAGAGATGAGCGAGTTGACAATGCCCGCACCCAGCACGCCCGACAGCGCAATGGCCAGCAGCACCGACGGAAATGCATAGAACACGTCCACGGTGCGCATGATGACCGTGTTGGTCATGCCGCCCGCATAGCCCGCCACGATGCCAATGACCGAGCCCACCATGAAGGCACAGACCACCGGCGTAATCCCGATGAAGAGCGAGAGCCGGGCTCCCACCATCAGGCGCGAGAGCATGTCGCGCCCCAGCTCATCGCTGCCCAGCGGCAGGCCTTCGGTGCCGATGGGCTTGAGCCGTTTGAGCATGGACGCCGCATACGGGTCGGCCGGTGCCAGCCACGGGCCCAGCAAGGCCAGGCCGATCAGCAGCAGCACCACCGCGGCGGCGCCCATGGCGACCGGGTCGCGGGTGAAGCGCCGCAGGGCCTGGGCCCAGTAGCCCCGGGAGGGCGGCAGTGCCTGGACATCGTGATGGGCCAGAGAGGCAGCCGCAGCGGAGGATGCGGAAGAAGAAGCAGTGAGGGTGGCCATGGTGGTGTCTTCCTCAGGCGCGGGCAATGCGCGGGTCGAGCAACGTCTGCAGCACATCGACCAGCAGGTTGAGCAGCACAAAGAACAGCGCCAGCACCAGAATGGTGCCCTGCAGCAGGGGCAGATCGCGCTGGAAGATGGCGGAATTCAGCAAGAAACCGGTGCCAGGCCACGAAAACACGGTCTCGATCAGGATGGAGCCGCCCAGCAGATAGCCTAGCTGCAGGCCCATCACGGCCAGTGCCGTGGGGGCGGCGTTCTTGACCATGTGGCGAAACACCCCGAGGTGCGTAAGACCCTTGGCGCGTAGGCCCACAATGAATTCTTGGTCAAGGATATCGGCTACCAACGCCCGCACGGTGCGCGCGATGATGCCCATGGGAATCACTGACATGGTGATGGCCGGCAACACCAGAAACTGGATGTGCTCCCAGTCCCAGGCCCAGTCGCTCGATCCGCCCGGCCCCGCACCGGTCGCGGGCAGCCACATCAATTGCGAGCTGAACACGATCACCATCACCATGCCCAGCCAGTAGTGCGGCACGCTGACGCCCAGCACCGACAGCATGGAGGCCAGCCGGTCCAGCCACGAATTGCGAAAGTACCCCGCGACAAAACCGAATAGGCTGCCCAGCACAAAGCCGATCAGCGTGGCTACCACCGCCAGGCGCAGCGTGTTGCCCACGGCGGTGATCACTTCGCCCGCCACCGGCCGGTTGCTGGCGATCGACACACCCAGATCACCGTGCAGCGCCCGCCACACCCACATGGCGAACTGCTCGGGCAGCGGGCGGTTGAAGCCATACAGCTCGCGCAACTGGGCCTGCAGGTCTGCCGATGCATCGGGCGGCAGGATGGACACCAGCGGATCGCCGGGCGCCAGGTGCACCAGCAGAAAGCACACCAGTGCCACACCCAGCATGATGGGCAAGGCATACACGATGCGTCGCAGTAGATAAGAGAGCATGGGGAAGCCTGGCGGTAGTGGATGCAGGGCCTGCCGGCGCCCTGCCCCACCCGCCAGCGGGTGGGGACAGCGCCCGGCAGGGGCCAACCGAGGGTCAGTCCATCGTCATCGTGGCGATGTCAATGAACCAGCTCTTGGGCTGCACGACGTTCTTGACCTTGGCCGACATGGCGCGCGGACCCACATCGTGGGCAATCCACACGAACGGTGCGTCTTCCACCACATGCGCATGCAACTTGGCCAGGGCAGCGTCGCGACCCTTGTCGTCAAAGCTGGTGCGGGCGTCTGCCACCAGCTTGTCCACTTGGGCATTGCCGTAGTAACCCCAGTTGTTGGACACCGGCGGAAAGGCCTTGGTACTGACAAAGCGCACCATGGCAAAGAACGGATCCATGGCGGCAAAACTGATGTTGACAGCGTTGGAACCATTGGCCGATGGGTCCTTGGCTCCCTTGCGCCAGTTGGTGAACAAGGTGTTCCACTCGATCACGTCGAACTGCACATCAAAAAAGCACTGCTTGAGGGATTGCTGCGCAAATTCATTCATGGGCAACGGCTGCATCTGGCCCGAGCCCGAGGCCGAAATCTGCACCTTGACCTTGACCGGTTTGGCGGCCGAATAGCCTGCCTGCGTCATCAGGGCTTGCGCGGCCTTCACGTCGTACTTGATGTCGAACTTGGGGTTGCCCCACCAGGGGTGGCCCGGTGGCACCGTGCCCTTGGGCTCGGCCATCATGCCGCCCAGCAATTGCTTCATGCCTCCGCGGTCAATGCACAGGTTGGCGGCCTGGCGCACACGCTTGTCGAGCCAAGGCGAACCTTCGGCAAACGACAGCTGCCATGGCCACACATGGGGTTGGGCGTTGGAGTACACCTTGAAGCCGCGCTGCGTGATCTGCGGCATGGCATCGGGTGAGGGGGCTTCGATCCAGTCCACCTGCCCACCGAGCAGCGCCGCGGTGCGGGCGTTGGCCTCGGGCATGGGCAGCATCACCACCTTGTCGATCTTGGGCACCCGCTTGGCGTCCCAGTAGGCCTTGTTGGTCGCCAATTCCAGGCGCTCGCGCGCTACAAAACGACTGACCCTGAACGGACCCGAACCCGAGGGGTCTGCCGCGAATGCCGTCCAGGCCGCCTTGGACTTGTCGGCCGGGGTGGCTCCCGTGGCGGCATCAAATTTCTTTTGCCACTGGGCGGGCGAGGCCATGAACAGGTTGGTGAGGTTGATGGGCAGAAATGCGTCGGGTTCGCTGGTGGTCAGCTCCACCGTCAAGTCATCGATCTTGCGCGCCGAGCGCAGGGTGGGCATGCGCGAGGCGGTCACGCCCACCTGGCTGGGGTCAAAGTGGAGTGCGTCCTTATCGAGCACCTTGGCCACGTTCCACACCACCGCATCGGCGTTGAGGACCGAACCATCGTGGAACTTGACGCCGGGCCGCAGCTTGAACACCCATTTGGTCTTGTCCTTTTCGTCCACGGACCAGGCCGTGGCCAGCGCCGGAATCAGCACGCTGGGGGCATCGGCCTTGGAAAGGTCCCACTGGGTGAGCGAATCATAGATAGGAATGCCGGTGAACCGGTTGCCTTCAAACCCCTGGTCGGGTTGCCCCAGCGTGCGCGGAATGTCGGCCGCCGTCATGGCAATGCGCAGCACTTTTTCCTGGGCCAGTGCGGCAGTGCCGCCCGCCAGCGACAGGGCAGCAGCCAGGGCCAGTGCCAGCGGGGCACGGCGGGAGTACGAGAGTGGCGACAAGGGGGCTTTGCTCATGGGGTTCACCTTCAGTAGTTGCAGGTTGAGGGACGCCATGCTCTAAGCAATTGGTATGCCACATTCAAATACGTGTATCGCTTATCGATATTTATAAGGCGATAATCAGCTCATAAAATATGTTTAACACTATATGTGGCCTGATTTTTGCAGTGAATGCCGGGTATTTTTCTTTCCACCACACACCCTCCAGACAACACCATGACCCCCACCGCTACGCCCCGAATTGATGCAGACCGCCTCTGGAAATCCCTCATGGACCTGGCCCAGATTGGTGCAACGCCCAAAGGTGGGGTGCGCCGCATTGCCCTCACCGACGAAGACCGCCAGGGCCGCGACCAGGTGGCGCGCTGGTGCCGCGAGGCCGGGCTGGACGTGCGGGTGGACGAGGTCGGCAACCTGTTTGCGCGGCGCCCGGGGCTGGACCCCTCGGCGCGCGCTGTGGCCACGGGCAGCCACATCGACACCCAGCCTTCGGGCGGCAAATTTGATGGCAACTTTGGCGTGCTGGCCGGGCTGGAGGTGATGCGCACCCTGAACGACCTGGGCCTGCAGACCCGCGCCCCGCTTGAAGTGGTGGTCTGGACGAACGAGGAAGGCACCCGCTTCACCCCGGTGATGATGGGCTCGGGCGCCTTTGCGGGGGTGTTCACGCCCGATTTCATCCGCGCCCAGAAAGACATTGCTGGCGCCAGCGTCGGCGACGAACTGGCGCGCATTGGCTACCGCGGTGCCCACCCCTGCGGAGCAGTACCGGGTGGCATGTTTGCCGCCTATTTCGAGGCCCACATCGAGCAAGGCCCGGTGCTGGAAGCCCAGAGCCTGCCGATTGGCATCGTCACCGGCGCGCTGGGCCAGCAGTGGTACGACGTCACCGTGACCGGCATGGACGCCCACGCCGGGCCCACACCCATGGCGCTGCGCCACGATGCCTTGCTGGCCGCTGCCCGCATGATCGAGGCCGTCAACCGCATTGCGCTGTCGGAGGCTCCGCATGGACGGGGCACGGTGGGCTATTTGCAGGTGCTGCCCAATTCCCGCAACGTGATCCCGGGGCAGGTGCAGTTCTCGGTGGACTTTCGCAACCTGTCGCAAGATGGCCTGGACCGCATGGATGCAGCGCTGCGCGCCGCGTTGGCGCAGATTGCCGGCGCCACCCAGGTGCAGGTGGACGTGGTGCAGGTCGTGAAGTACGAGCCCTGCCTGTTCGACGCCCACTGCGTGGCCAGCGTGCGCCATGCGGCCGAGCGGCTGCAACTGCCGCACATGGACGTGGTGAGCGGCGCAGGCCACGATGCCGTGTATGTCAACGGCGTCGCCCCCACCGGCATGATCTTTGTGCCGTGCAAGGACGGCATCAGCCACAACGAGATTGAAGACGCCCTGCCCGAGCACATTGCCGCCGGCGCCAACGTGCTGTTGCTGGCGATGCTGGAGCGTGCCCAATAAACGTCCCGGCAGAGCTTCCAACGGATTTTTGAAGCCAAAATGGCCTCAAGCCCTTTTGCCACATGCACCTGCAGCTACTATTTCAGTAGTCATTTGAGCACCCCGAAGAGGGCGCTGCGGGGCTAATGCGTTATCGACTGCGAGATGGCCCGCGCGCACTCGATCACCATGGGTGCAAGCTTTTGCTGCACCTGTTCCAACGTCCAGCGGCTGGTGGGCGGCGACAGGTGCACGGCGGCCACGGGCTGGCCTTTGCTGTTGAGAATGGGCGCGCCCACACCCATGTCGCCCAGAAACAGCTCTTCGCAATTGGTGGCATAGCCCACCTGGCGGCACTGCGCGATGCGCTCCAGGATGGCGTCGACCTGCGTCAGCGTGGCAGGCGTGCGCGCTGGCCGGGGGGCGGCCTCCAGCAGCGCGCGGGCCTCGGCTTCGGGCAGCTGGCTCAGGTAAGCGCGCCCGGAACTGGTGCAGTACATGGGGATGCGCATGCCCACGGGCGTGAGCACCGGAATGAACTGGGTGGTGAGCAGCTGCGCCACGAACACCATGTCGGTGCCCACGGGTTCGGTCAGGCTGGCGGTTTCGCCACTGGCAGTGGCCAGTTGCGATAAGTACGGGTGGGCGACGCGGATCAGCGGGTGGGCGGCCAGGTAGTTGAAGCCGATCTCGATCACCTTGGGAAGCAACTGAAACCGCCGCGTCTGCGGATGCTTGCCCACGTACCCCAGCACCTGCAGCGTATGCACGGTGCGCTGCGCCGAACCCTTCGTCATCCCGGTCAACTGCGCCAGCTCCGACAGCGTGAGGGTGCGGTGCGCCGCCGTGAAGGCGCGCAGCACATCCAGCCCCTTCTCCAGCGACTGGTTGAACAGCGGATCGGCAGCCGGTCGGACCGTTGCGGTGTCGGGAGCGGTGGGGTGAACCATGGTGGGGTGATGAAATGGCGAACCGTGGTGAGCGAAAAGGGGGCTCCGATGGACGATAACACCCATGATGAAATCGCCTATCGATTCTATGGGTGAGAGTCTTGCCGCCAACACGACCATGAGAAACGGCCCCCTCAGGGACCGTTGAACGGTAGAACCGCTTTTGCAGCCCCGGCGACTAACTGTCGCAGGCTGGGGCGCGTGCGTGTCAGGCCGTTTCCGCCAGCGCGTCACCCAGTGCGTTGATCAGGCGGTCGATCTCGGCCCTTTCGCTGATGAACGGCGGTGCCAGCTGGATGGTGTCGCCGCCGTAGCGCACGTAAAAGCCCTTCTTCCAGCAGTTCATCGCGATCTCGTAAGGGCGTTTGGCGGGTTCGCCGGGCAGCGGCGCAATGGTGAAGCCAGCAGCCAGGCCGAAGTTGCGGATGTCGGCCACATGCTTGGCGCCCTTCAAGCTGTGCACGGCCTGCTCGAAGTACGGCGCCAGGGCCTTCACACGGCCGATCATGTCTTCCTTTTGCAGGATGTCGAGCGCCGCAAGGCCTGCCGCGCACGCCACGGGGTGGGCCGAGTAGGTGTAGCCGTGCGGGAATTCGAGCATGTACTCGGGGCCGCCGGCAGCCATGAAGGTGTCGTAGATCTCCTTGCTGGCCACCACGCCGCCCAGGGGCTGCGCGCCGTTGGTGACCTGCTTGGCAAAGTTCAGGATGTCAGGCGTCACGCCAAAGGCCTCGGCGCCGGTGAACGCTCCCGAGCGGCCAAAACCGCTGATCACTTCGTCAAAAATCAGCAAGATGTTGTTTTGCGTGCAGATCTCGCGCAGGCGCTGCAGGTAGCCCACGGGCGGAATCACCACACCGGCCGAGCCCGAGAATGGCTCGACGATCACGGCGGCGATGTTCGATGCGTCGTGCAGCGCAATCACGTCGAGCAGGCGGTCGGCCAGCTCCTTGCCCGTGGGCGGCATGCCCTTGTGGAACGAGCCTGCGGGCGGCTGGGTGTGGGGCAGGTGGTCGGCTTCGACGCCCTGGCCAAACAGCTTGCGGTTGGCCACGATGCCGCCCACCGAGATGCCGCCAAAGTTCACGCCGTGGTAGCCCTTTTCGCGGCCAATCAGGCGCGTCTTGGTGCCCTGGCCCTTGGCGCGCCAGTAGGCGCGGGCCATCTTGAGCGAGGTGTCGGCCGATTCAGACCCCGAACCGGTGAAGAACACGTAGTCCAGCCCCGCAGGCGTCAGCTCCTTCACGCGGTTGGCCAGCTCGAACGACAGCGGGTGGCCAAACTGGAAGGCGGGCGCGTAGTCCAGCTTCATCGCCTGCCTGCCAATGGCTTCGGCGATCTCGCGGCGGCCGTGGCCCAGACCAGAGCACCACAGGCCCGAAAGTCCGTCAAAAATCTTGCGGCCTTCGCTGTCGGTGAAATAGGCGCCACTGGCCTCCACGATCATGCGCGGGTTGGCCTTGAACTGGCGGTTGGCCGTGTAGGGCATCCAGTGCGCGTCGAGCCAGTCAGCGTCCATGCGGGGAGCGGCACCAGCTGCGGGAGTGTCGATGGGGGCAAAGCTCATGGGGTTCTCCAGTGCATGACGGCGATAAAAAGACGCTCCACCCCATAGGTTCAGGGCAGGACGCAGGGCATTGTTGCGCCGGCTGTTAATCTCTCAAATAATTCAATATCAATGTTTACTTGACGTTTTATGCAAGTAAAACCACCTGCGTCGCGCGTCGCGATCCCACCGCCCACCAAACACCGCGCCGTGCTGGGCCAGCTCAGCGACATGGATCTGCGCCTGTTGCAGGTGTTCAAGGCCGTGGTGGAGTGCGGCGGCATGTCCGCCGCCGAGCTGGAGCTGAACATTGGCACCAGCACCGTCAGCCGCCACATGAAAGACCTGGAAACCCGCCTGGGCCTCACGCTGTGCCGCCGGGGCCGGGCGGGGTTTGCGCTCACGGCCGAGGGACAGCGGGTGTACGACGAAACCCTGCGGCTGCTGTCGGCCGTGGATGCGTTTCGCAGCAGCATCGACGACATCCACCGCCGCATGGGCGGGCGCCTTGACGTGGCGGTGTTCGACAAGACGGCCAGCAACCCGGCCGCGCACATTGGCGACGCCATTGCGCTGTTTGCCAGCCAAGCGCCCGAGGTCAGCCTGCAGATGCATGTGGCGTCGATCCCGGCGATCGAGCGCGGGCTGATCGATGGCAGCTTCCATGTGGGCATCATCCCGGCGCACCGCACCTCGCAAAGCCTGGTCTACGCCGACCTGTTTGCCGAAACCATGCTGCTGTACTGCGGCGCGCGCCACCCGCTGTATGGCACGGACCATGCCGCGCTGACCTGGGAATCGCTTCGCGCCTACCAGTTTGCCGGGCTGGGCTACCACTCACCCAACATGGAGCTGAGCCACAGCACCCGCCTGCCGCGCAAGGCCACGGGGTTTGACCAGGAGTCGATTGCCACGCTCATCCTCTCGGGCCGCTACCTGGGGTTTCTGCCCGACCACTATGCCGAAGCCTTCGAGCGCCAGGGGCAGATGCAGGCCGTGCAGCCTGCTCAGTTCTTCTACCGCTGCCAGTTCGTCAGCGTGCTGCGCAAGTCGCCCCAGCCGCCGCGCGCGGCGCAGGCGTTTGCCCAGTGCCTGCTGGACGCGCATGGTTGATGGGCAGGCGGCCTTGCGCGCACCCTGCGGCAGGCGGCAGAATGCAGGCTGTAATTGCAACTTTGTGTAAGGCGTTCCATGGCATCCCTATCTTCGATTGGCAGTTCCGGCTTGCAGGCCGCCCAGTTGCGGCTGGATGCCTCGGCCAACAACGTGGCCAATGCCAACACCCCCGGTTACCGCCGCCAGGCCGTGGCGCAGCAAGCCGTGGCCGACAGCGCGGGCGTGCGTGCCACGGTGGAGCGCGAGGCCAATGAAAAAGGGGTGGCGCTGGAGCAGGAGGCCGTAGAGCAGATGTCGGCCATCTATGCTTTCAAGGCCAGTCTGCAAACCATCAAGACACAAGACCAGATGCTGGGTTCGCTGCTCGATGTGAAAGCCTGAAAGCACAACAAACCCACCTGCCCAGGTGCCCTGACATGCCCCACCCGATGGGGCTTTTTATTGGACGGATGGCGCCAAAACAGGCGATACCACGGGCCCGTCGGGCCTGGCTTTTCAAATCCGGCGCGCACCGCCTGCACAGCCCCTCGGCACGCCGAAAGAAAGCACCGACGCCACGCTTTGGCGCCTTACAGCCCCAGCGCCTGAAACAGTTGCTCTGCCCGCGCCGTCGCCTCGGCGGTCATCTGCATGGGGCGGCCCCACTCGCGCTGCGTCTCGCCGGGCCACTTGTTGGTGGCGTCCATACCCATCTTGCTGCCCAGGCCGCTCACGGGCGAGGCGAAGTCGAGGTAGTCGATGGGCGTGTGCTCCACCATCATGGTGTCGCGCGCCGGGTCCATGCGGGTGGTGATGGCCCAGATGACGTCCTTCCAGTCGCGCACATCTACATCGGCGTCCACCACCACGATGAACTTGGTGTACATGAACTGGCGCAGGTGGCTCCACACGCCCATCATCACGCGCCGCGCATGGCCCGCGTAGGCCTTGCGGATGCTCACCACCGCCATCCGGTAGCTGCAGCCTTCGGGCGGCAGGTAAAAGTCCACGATCTCGGGAAACTGCTTTTGCAGCAGCGGGATGAATAGCTCGTTCATCGCCAGGCCCAGCACGGCGGGCTCGTCGGGCGGTTTGCCGGTGTAGGTGCTGTGGTAGATCGGGTCCTTGCGCAGCGTGATGCGGTCGATGGTGAGCACGGGGAACTCGGCGCACTCGTTGTAGTAGCCGGTGTGGTCGCCATACGGCCCTTCCAGCGCGTGCTGCCAACCGCTGGCATGGTTGGCGTCGGGCTGGATATGGCCTTCGAGCACGATCTCGGCTGTGGCGGGCACGGTGAGCGGCAGACCCAGCGCGGGCGTGACCTCGGTGCGTGCGCCGCGCAGCAGGCCCGCGAACTGGTATTCGCTCAACGAGTCGGGCACGGGCGTGACGGCACCCAGCAGCGTGGCCGGGTCGGCGCCCAGCGCCACGGCCACGGGGTACGGCTTGCCGGGATTTGCAGCGCAGTGGTCGGCAAAATCGAGCGCGCCGCCCCGGTGGGCCAGCCAGCGCACGATGACCTGGTTGCGCGCAATCACCTGCTGGCGGTAGATGCCCAGGTTCTGCCGCGCCTTGCGTGGTCCGCGCGTGATGGTCAGGCCCCAGGTGATGAGCGGTGCCACGTCGCCCGGCCAGCAGTGCTGCACGGGCAGGCGGGCCAAGTCCACATCCGGGCCTTCCCACACCTCTTGCTGGCAGGGTGCACCCCGGCCCACGGTGTGCGGCGCCATGTTCCACAGGGTCTTGAGCAGCTGGCCCATGCCCAGCATGTCCTTGAAGCCCTTGGGCGCCTCGGGCTCCTTGAGGGTAGCGAGCAGTTCACCCAAGGCGCGCACACCACGCAGGTCGGGCACACCCATGGCGCGGGCCACGCGCCCGGTGGTGCCAAACAGGTTGGTGAGCACCGGCATGTGGTGGCCCGTGGGCTGCTCGAACAGCAGTGCCGGGCCGCCCGCGCGCAGCACGCGGTCGCTGAGCGCGGTCATCTCCAGGTGCGGCGACACGGGCTCGTGCACACGGCGCAGTTCGCCTGTGGCTTCGAGCTGGGCCATGAAATCGCGCAGGTCGCGGTAAGCCATGGGGTTCCAGAGGTTTTGAGTGAAATTGGGCGCTAGCGCTTATGGGATAAGCGCAAGCAGCTATGAATCAAGGAGCATCCGACTCCAGACCCTGCCAGCGCGGTGCCAGCTGGTGGTCTACGTCGATGAGGTCCAGCACCCGGGCCACGCTGTGGTTCACCACGTCATCCACCGTTTGCGGGCGCAGGTAAAAAGCGGGTAGCGGTGGGCACACGATGCCGCCCATCTCGGTGACGGCAACCATGTTGCGCAGGTGGGCGAGGTGCAGCGGCGTCTCGCGCACCATCAGCACCAGGCGGCGGCGCTCTTTGAGCATCACGTCGGCCGCGCGCGTCAGCAGGTTGTCGGCCAGGCCATGGGCAATGGCCGCCAGCGTGCGCATGGAGCACGGCGCCACCACCATGGCATGGCACTGGAACGAGCCGCTGGCGATCGCGGCGCCCACGTTGTTCACGTCATGCACCTGGTGCGCAAGGGCCTGGGCAGCCGGGCGGTCCATGCCCAGCTCATGCTGCAGGTTGCGCCAGCCTGCGTCAGAGACAACCAGGTGCGTCTCGATGCCGGGCAAGCCCCGCAGCACCTGCAGCAACCGTGCGCCATACACGGCGCCGCTGGCACCCGATATGGCGACGATGATGCGACGGGTGCGCACCGGCTCAGCCATGCGGGGCCATCTCGGCGGCGCTGGCGCGCAAGGGCTCGGCCTGCTGGTCGGCCTCTACCTGCTCCAGCACCAGGGCGGCCTGCGCGGGGTCAAAATCTTCGTGGGTGCGTTTTTTCACGCCGTATTGCTGCAGCTGGTAATGGCGGTCGGCCGCAATGCCGTGGCGTGCCAGCGTGCTTTTGACGCACACCAGCGGGCAGCCATCGAGTGCAATGATGGGGCGGCCCGAGCGCACGATCTTCATGAGGTGCGGCACATCACCGCCCACCCCGGCGATGCACGACATCTCGGCCACGCCGCGTCGATCAAGCTGCAGCGCCACATGGTTGGCCAGTTGCGCGGCGCTGGAGCAGCCCGAGCACGAATAGACCAGCGGACGGGGGTCGGCCGCGCGGTTCATGGCCGGGTACCCGGATAGAGCGGATCGGCACCCGAGGCGCTGTGTGCGGACCGGGCGCCAGGGCGCAGTGCCGACAGGCGCGCCAGCACCTGGCGCGGCGCCCACTGTTGCAGGTCAAGCACGGGCAGCTCCAGCGCGTCGAGCGTGTTTTTGACGACCAAGCCCAGCTCGGTGTCGCCTTCCATGACCAGGCGGCGGTTGAAGAACAGCGTGTCGGGGTCCTGCTGGCGCTGCGCGAGCAGCACAAAGTCGTGCGCCGAGGCGCTGATGCACAGGTCGGTTTCGGCGTGGCGCGCGCGCGGGGCAAAGGCACCGCCGGTCCAGGTGAAGTCGAAGGTGACCCCGGCATCGCGCACATGGATGCGCAGGCGCTTGTTCAGCAGCATGTCGCCCACATCGCGCGGCAACTGGCGCGCCACGCCCAGGTTGAGCGCCGTGACCAGCAGCAGCGAGCCCGGAAACGCCGGCAGGCGCGACGTGAACGCCGCCACGGGAGAGGGCAGGACGAAGGGGGCCGGGGGTGTGGTGGAGGCGTTCATGGGTTTTCCTGTTCAAGCGGCGGCGCGCACGCTGCGGGGCGGTGCAACGCGCTGCCAGAGACCAAAAAATTGATAGCAACAAAACCAATTCTTTAGAGCGGTAGAGGCTACTTCTACACTAAATCGACTTTGAACAAGCCCCCGTGATGCGCGGCGCGCGAGGGACTTGTTCAGCGTTGCCCTCAAACCAAAGCCGCCAGCCCGGCGCTGGCTGGCGCCGCTGCGGTGACGGGGGAGCAGGCCGGCCATGGCGTTCAGGCCGCTGCCAGGGCCTCGGACTCGACCAGGTCCAGGCCGGGGCGGCCATGCCAGTAGCCGTTGCAGCTTTGCTCGGGCATGAGCGGCTGGAGTTGGGCGCGGGCATCGCGCGGGGCCAGGCTGCCTTGGCGCACGGCGTCAAACAGGGCCACGATTTCGCCCGTGTGCTGCGCCTGGGGGCTGATGCGCGCCACGGCCACGCCCATGCGCTGCATGCGCGGCAGTTCGTCGATCAAGTTGTGCACGCGGGCCGACTGCGTCTGGATGCCGTTGAGCACGAGGAACTCCTCGCTCTCGCGGGTCTTGAGCATCAAGCCGTCGGGGTGGTCCAGGCAGCTGAACTGGCAGTCGTCCTTGGGCAGGTTGCGCTGGCGCGCGGTAAAGCAACGCGCCGAAAACGCCAGCGCCATGCGGCCATAGGCAAACACCTCGGTCTGCAGGTTTTGCGGGCCGTTCTGGATCAGGGCGGAGAGGTCTTCGTGCTTCATCTCCAGCGGTGCCACCCAGCGCGTGGCGCCCAACTGGGCCAGCCACTCCAGCGAGGGCTGGTTGTAGATGTTCAGGTGCAGGCCACCCACAAAAGGGCGCTTGCCCGACAGGCGCTGCACAGCACCCATGTCGTTGGCCTCGATGAGGTAATCGGGGTTGGCGGTCACCTTGTGCATGGTGCTGACTTCCACGCCCGATTCGAGCAGCACCTGGGTGGACAGCACGGCCTCCTTGCCTGCCGAGCGCATCAGGTCGGCGATGTCGAGCCAGTCCGAGAGGCGCAGCTCCTTGCGGCGCGAGCACACGGTTTCACCCAGGTAAACGATGTCCACCGGCGACGCCGCCATGGCCTCGTAGAAGTCGAAATAGGTCTGGCGCGGCCAGTAGTACTGCGGCGCACCCAAAGAGAGCTTGATCATGTTCGTCATTTCCAGGGGCGGTGGTAGGCGCCCAGGGTGTGCTGCTGGCCTTCGGCCACCTGGTCGAGGCTGGCCATCCAGGCGGTCTTGGGGGCGTAGCGCAGCGGGTCGGCCAGGCAGTTGTCGATGGCGTCGCGCCACACCTTGGTAACCTGCGCCACATAGGCGGGGCTGCGCTGGCGGCCTTCGATCTTGACGGCGCGAACGCCCATCTTGATGAGTTTTGGCAGCAGTTCGAGGGTGTTGAGGCTGGTGGGTTCTTCGATGGCGTAGTAGTTTTCGTCCTCACCCACGTCAAAGCGCCCCTTGCACAGCGTGGGGTAGCCCGCGTTTTCGCCGGGGGCGTAGCGGTCGATGAGCACACCGCCCAGGCGCGATTCGAGCCCCTTGGGCGTTTCCTGCCAGCGCACCGACTTGGGCGGAGAGCACACTCCGTGGGTGTTGGGCGACTCGCCCGTCACGTAGGACGACAGGGCGCAGCGCCCCTCGACCATCACGCACAGGCTGCCGAAGCCGAACACCTCGATCTCCACCGGGGTGGCGTCGATCACGCGCTGCACCTGCTCCATCGACAGCACGCGCGGCAGCACCGCACGCACGATGCCGAACTGCTCGCGGTAGAAGTTGATGGCGTCGGCACTGGTGGCCGAACCCTGCACCGACAGGTGCAGGCGCAGCTTGGGGTGGTGCTGCGCGCCGTATTGCATGAGACCGGGGTCGGCCAGGATGACGGCGTCCACCCCCATGTCCACGGCCTTGTCCATGGCCGCGCGCCACGGCGCGGGGTTGGCGGCCTGCGGGTAGGTGTTGAGCGCCATGAAGACCTTGCAGCCGCGCTCGTGCGCGTACCGGATGCCGTTGGCGATGGCTGCTTCGTCGAAGTTGAGCCCGGCGAAGTTGCGCGCGTTGGTGGCGTCGCGCAGGCCCAGGTAGACGCAACTGGCGCCGTTGTCCACCGCCGCCTTCAGGGCGGGCAGGCTGCCGGCAGGGCAGACAAGTTCAAAGCCGGGCGCCACGGGGGGCACTGCAGTAGGGTTCAGGGATTCCATCACAAGCGATCAATAGCCGACTCCGGGCTTGGAGCCACGGCACTGGTGGCCACATTACCGGTCCGGGGCCGGGTGGGGGCTGATCTGAGTCAATTGCAGCGCACAATGCCAGACAAACGCAGTCGGACTTTGATGCAGGCCATGCCCCGGTGCCGCCGACACTGCCGTGCTGAGCCCCTTCATCCACCCCCTCTCCATCGCCCTCCCGCCGTGAACAAAAACCTGTGGCTGCTGGCCCTCTGCCAGGGCCTTTTCCTGACCAACAACGTCGTTTTCATCGGCATCAACGGCCTGGTGGGCCTGCAGCTGGCACCGTTTGGCTGGATGGCCACGCTGCCCGTGATGGCCTATGTGGTGGGCGGTGCGCTGTCCACCCCGCTGGTGGCGCGCAGCCAGGCGCGCTGGGGGCGGCAGGTGTCGTTCCAGATCGGGCTGGCCGTGGCGGTGGCATCCGCCGCGCTGTGTGCCTGGGCGGCCTTCAGTGCCAATTTCTGGCTGCTGTGCACAGCCACGCTGGTGGCGGGTTACTACAGCGCCAACGGCCAGCTCTACCGCTTTGCGGCGGCTGAACTGGCAGCCACCGATTACCGGGAAAAGGCCGTTTCACTGGTGCTGGCCGGCGGCCTGCTGGGCGCCATTGCCGGCCCCAACCTGGCCAGCGCCACGCGCACGCTATTTCCCGCAGCGTTTGCGGGTGCCTATGTGGCGCTGATGGCGGTGGCGCTGCTGGCCATGGCGTGCATGGCCGCCATCCGTTTCGAGGCGCCGCCGCAGGTGCTCAACGCAGCGGGCCAGCCCGCCCGTGGCCGGCCCTTGCCTGAGCTGATGCGGCAGCCGGCCTTCCTCGTGGCCGTGCTGGGCGCCGCCCTGGGCTATGGCGTGATGAACCTGCTGATGGCCGCGACCCCGCTGGCCATGCAGGTGTGCGGCTTCGCTTTTGATGACGCGGCGCTGGTGCTGGAGTGGCATGTGATCGGCATGTTTGCGCCGGGCTTCTTCACGGGCCACCTCATCAAGCGCTATGGCGTGCTGCCCATCATGGGGGCGGGCGTGCTGCTGAACCTGGCCTGCGTGGCCGTAGCGCTGATGGGGGTGGAGCTGCACCACTTTGGCATTGCGCTGTTCATGCTGGGGGTGGGCTGGAATTTTCTGTTCACCGGCAGCACCGCGCTGGCCATGACGGCCTACCGCCCCGAAGAAAAGGACCGCGCCCAGGCGGCCCTGAACTTCTGCGTATTTGCCACGCTGGCGGTGAGCTCACTGTTTTCGGGCGTGCTGGTCACCACGCAGGGCTGGACGCTGCTCAACTACGGCTCGCTGGCGCCCATTGCAATCACTGGGGCAGCCTTGCTGTGGCTGGCGTTGCACCGGCGCCGGGTGCAGGCCGCCTGAGGGCCAGAACCCGGCGGTGGGTGAACGCGCCAACACCGCGCTCCGGGCGCTGCGCCACGAACCGCCGACCGCCATTTGCATTGATTGCTATCAATAAAATAGCTATTGGCGCTTTACACGCAAGGGCTAGAGCCTGTTTTTAACAAAATCCGGCCAACCCGCCGCATCCTGTCAATCCACGGCGGGGCAGTGCTGCAGCAGCCACTGGCGCAACAGGGCAAACACCGGGTCGGCCAGTTCGGGGCTTTCGTTGAACAGCTCATGGAACAAAGGCTCAAAGCCATGCGACTGCACCACGCCCCGGGGCGCCGCCGCAGCAAACGCCCGGCTGCCAGCGGGGTTGACCAGCTTGTCTGCACCGGCCCACATCAGCAGGGTGGGCACGCTCCAGTGCGCGGCACGCGCCACGGTGGCGGGGCCGCCGTCGGCGATGAACCGGGCCAGGCGGGCGCTGATGCGGTCGTGGCACAGCGGATCTGCCAGGTAGGCGGCCACCACGGCCGGGTCGTGCGAAAGGTATTGCGCATCGAGCCCGTTGCCCACGCGCAGGTTGGGCAAGATGCGCGGCAGCGTGGCCAGCAGCAGCTTTTGCACGGCATTGAGCCCCGGGTCCAGCGCGGGCGACGAGAGCACCAGCGCATCCACCGGCCGCAGGTGCATCGACACGAACCGCGCCGCGACCAGGCCGCCCATGCTGTGGCCCAGCAGCACCAGCGGCTGGTGGGCCGCCATGCGGGCGCGGGTGGCGTCCACCATGTCGGCCAGATCGTCCAGCAGGCGCATCGCGCTGGTCAAGCCGCCGCGGGGACCGCCCGACTCGCCGTGGCCATACTGGTCATAGCCCCGCACGGCAAAACCCCAGGCATTGAGGCGCCGTGCCACAGCGTCGTAACGCCCCACATGCTCGCCCAGGCCATGCACCAGCAGCACGGTGCCGCGGGATGTGCCCTCCAACAGCGGCCAGTCCTGGACCGCCAGGTTTTCGCCATCTGCCGCGGTGAAAGTGGTCAGTGTGCTCAAGGTGGAAACAACGGTGTCAGACATAGGTCGGGAAAGGTTTGGGGGCAGCGCGGGCAACATGGACCGCACGCGTTACGGTGAAAACACCCGCAGATTGCGGAGAAAGCTTGAGCGTCGGGGCCAGCGCTGCGCGCGCCGCTCTGCCAGCGGTTCAGACGGCGGGCTCCGATGCGGCCTGCTTTGCCATGGCGCCGATCACCTGCGCCACCGAGGCAGTCAGGCGCTTGGCGTAGGGCACATGCAAAAACTCGTTGGGGCCGTGGGCGTTGCTCTTGGGGCCGAGCACGCCGCACACCATCATCTGGGCCTTCGGAAAGCCCTCGCTGAGCATGTTCATCAGCGGGATGGTGCCGCCCTGGCCGATGTAGCCGCAGGGAGCGCCAAAGTGGGCCTGCGAGGCCTCATTGAGCGCCTGCTCGAACCACGGCGTGGTGGCCGGGGCGTTCCAGCCCGTGGCGCCGCCACCCCCGTCAAAAGTAACCCGCGCCTGGTAGGGCGCGTTGTCTTCGAGCAGGGTTTTGAGCTCTTGCACGGCCTGGGCGGCATCCACCAGCGGAGGCAGGCGCAGGCTGAGCTTGAAGGCCGTGTAGGGGCGAAGCACGTTGCCGGCGTCCTGCAGCGCAGGAAAGCCCTCGGCGCCGGTCACACTCAGCGTGGGCTCCCAGGTGCGCTTGAGCAGCGCCTGCAGCGGGTCGGTGGTGGTGGGCAGCGCAAATTGGGTGGAGCCGCCGCAGTCGTAGTGCGCCCAGGGAAAGCGCTTGTACACCTCGTCTCCCAGAATGGCGGCCGTGGCGCGGGCCTGGGCCTGGCGGTCGGCGGGCACCTCGCAGTGAAAGCTGGCGGGCAGCAGGCGGCCGGTGGCGCTGTCTTCGAGCCGGTCGAGCACCTGGCGCATGATGCGAAAGCTGGATGGCACCAGCCCCGAAGCGTCGCCCGAGTGGATGCCTTCGGTGAGGATCTCAACCTTGAGCGTGCCGCTGGCCATGCCGCGCAGGCTGGTGGTGAGCCACAGCTGGTCGTAGTTGCCCGCGCCGCTGTCCAGGCAGATCACCAGGCCCACATCGCCCAGGCGGGTGCGCAGGGCGTCGATGTAGGGCAGCAAATCGCGCGAGCCGCTTTCCTCGCAGGTTTCGATGAGGCCCACGATGCGCGGGTGCGGCACGTTCTGGCGCTTGAGTTCCTGCACCGCGGCAATGCTGGCGTACACGGCATAGCCATCGTCCGCGCCACCGCGGCCGTAGAGCTTGCCGTCTTCGTACTTGGGCGTCCAGGGGCCGAGGTCGCTGCGCCAGCCGGAAAACTCGGGTTGCTTGTCCAGGTGGCCATACATCAGCACCGTCTGGGTGGCGGCGGCCTCGGTGGACTCGATCTCGAAAAAAAGCACCGGTGTGCGGCCGGGCAGGCGCACGATCTCCAGGTGCAGACCGGCCACTTTTTGCGCCTCGACCCAGGCGGCAGCATTGCGCACCACGGTATCGAGCAGACCCAGCTGCGCCCAGTCGGGGGCAAAGGTGGGCGACTTGGCCGGTATGGCGATGTATTCGGTGAGTTGGCGCAGGATGTCGTCATCCCACGCCTGGCCGACCCGCTCCAGCGCCAGCGCAGGTTGAAGGATTTGGGAGGGGACTCGGGCGTTCATGGGCGGGCTCCAGCGGCAATTCGAAAACCGCATTCGACCACAACGCGCCCTCGGGCGCCACGGTTCACGGGGAGACGCCTGGGACGGCCCCGGATTGATCCCTCAGCCTACCGCGGCCCAATGGCGCGTCGGCCCCCTGCGCCACGCGATACCGCTGTCGGCGCTCACTCGCTGCAGCAAGGCCCATGACACCGATCGCCATCGGGAAAGCCGCTGCGTGCCAGACAAGGCGCCATGGCCCGCCAGGGCAGGCACTTTTCTTCAGCGCGGCATTCGCGAAGTCGCGCAACAGTGCAGTGGCGCCGACGCTTTGGATGCATGCCCTACGGATTTTGGGACAAAAATGGTTCTTGCGCTTATCCAGAAAGCGTCAATAGCTATTATTTATATAGCAAAAAATCCTGTCAGGATTTGCCCCGTCGTGGCGCTCAGGCGTGCTCGAAATGAAACACCGCCGTGCCCGCCCGTGCGTTGGGACACCAACGGACCGCGCGCCCGTTCTGCAGGCCGAACGAATCAATCATCCGCAGCTGGTTTTTGAGCGCGAGCACCTCAAAGTCCTTGTAGGTGCCCACACGGATGTTGGGCGTGTCATACCACTGGTAGGGCAGGCGGCGCGTGACCGGCATGCGCCCGCGCAGCACCGACAGGCGGTTGGGCCAGTGCGCGAAGTTGGGGAAGGCAACGATGCCCGTGCGTCCCACGCGTGCGGTTTCGCGCAGCATGACCTCGGCGTTGCGCAGGTGCTGCAGGGTGTCGATCTGCAGCACCACGTCAAACGAGTTGTCGCCAAACATGGCCAGGCCTTCGTCGAGGTTGAGCTGGATGACGTTGACGCCCCGGCGCACACAGGCCAGCACGTTGGCATCGGCAATCTCGATGCCGTAGCCACTGCAACCCCTGCTGCGCTGCAGGTAGTCGAGCATGCTGCCGTCGCCACAGCCCAGGTCAAGCACGCGCGAGCCTTCGGGCACCAGGCGCGCCAGGGCTTCCATGGTGGCTTTCTCGGTCATGCCAGCTCCTTTGTAATGCTATCGAAATATGAGCTTACGACACCCATGTAGCGGGCGTCATCGAGCAAAAAGGCATCGTGCCCGTGGGGTGCATCGATCTCGGCGTAGCTCACGCTGCGGCGGTTGTCGAGCAGCGCCTTGACGATCTCGCGCGAGCGCTTGGGCGAAAAGCGCCAGTCGGTGGTGAAGCTAACCAGCAGAAATTTGGCCGTGGCGCGCGCCAGGGCCTGGGTGAGGTCGCCACCAAAGGCGCGCGCGGGGTCGAAGTAGTCGAGCGCACGTGTGATGAGCAGGTAGGTGTTGGCGTCGAAGTATTCGCTGAACTTGTCGCCCTGGTAGCGCAAGTAGCTCTCGATCTGGAATTCGATGTCCTGTGTAGAGTATTTGAGGTCCAGACCCTCTCTGAGCTGGCGACCGAACTTTTCGTTCATCACGTCGTCGCTCAGGTACGTGATGTGGCCGATCATGCGGGCGATGCGCAGGCCGCGCTTGGGGATCACGCTGTGGCGGTAAAAGTGTCCACCGTGGAAGTCGGGGTCGGTGACGATGGCGCGGCGCGCCACCTCGTTGAAGGCGATGTTCTCGGCCGTGAGGTTGGGTGCGCTGGCCACCACCACGGCATGGCGCACGCGTTCGGGGTATTGCAGCGTCCACGAGAGGGCCTGCATGCCCCCCAGGCTGCCGCCGAGCACGGCGGCGAGTTGCGTAATGCCCAGGCGGTCGAGCAGGCGGGCTTGGGCGTGGACCCAGTCTTCCACCGTGACCACGGGGAAATCCGCACCGTAGACCTCGCCGGTGTCGGGGTGCAGGTGCATCGGGCCGGTGGAGCCGAAGCACGAGCCCAGGTTGTTCACGCCGATGACAAAGAAGCGGTTGGTGTCCACCGGCTTTCCCGGGCCGATCATGTTGTCCCACCAGCCTTCGCTCTTGTCCTGGCCTTCGTACACACCGGCCACGTGGTGCGAGGCGTTGAGCGCGTGGCACACCAGCACGGCATTGGAGCGGTCGGCATTGAGCTGGCCGTAGGTCTCGAAAGCGAGGTGGTAATCGCGGATGGAGGCGCCGCTTTGCAGCGGCAGCACCTCCGGAAAATGCATGGTCTGGGGCGTGGCAATGAACGACATAAAAAAACCCGGCATCGCTAAAAACGAGGCCGGGCAGTGTCGGACGGGTCTTTAGCAGAATTTATAAAGCGCCCGCAAGCTGTAGCAAATCGGCGCGTAGCGCAAATATACCAAAAGGGTCGCCTTGCGGCCACCCCGCACGGTCACACCGGCGCAAAGATCGCCACCAGCCCAAGGACCAGAAAAATGACCGCGGACACACCGTGCACCACACGAATGGGCACCAGGCGTGTGATGCGGTCGCCCAGCCAGACCACGGGCGCATTGGCCAGCATCATGCCCAGCGTGGTTCCAGCCACCACCCACAGATAGGCGTTGTATTGCGCCGCGAGCATGACGGTAGCAATCTGCGTCTTGTCACCCATCTCGGCCAGGAAAAAGGCCACCAGCGTCGTCCCAAAAACGCCCCAGCGCGGCGCGCCGTCGGCATCGCCTTCATCGAGCTTGTCCGGAATCAGCATCCACACCGCCATGGCAATGAACGAAACGCCCAATATCCAGCGCAGCACCTGCGGCCCCACCACCGTGGTCACCCAGGCACCTAGCGCACCCGCCAGCCCGTGGTTGGCCAGCGTGGCGACCAGAATGCCCAGAACGATTGGCCAGGGCTTTCGGAAACGCGCGGCCAGCACCAGCGCCAGCAACTGGGTCTTGTCACCCATCTCGGCCAAGGCGACGATGGCGGTAGAAACAAAAAAGGCTTCCATGGGGAGGGGTTATCCAATCCGGCCGGATGGGTGGTGAACGCATTGACTGCACGCCAACTCCGGCCAATGGATCGGCATGCAGTCAATGGTCTCGCCCAGCTCATTGCAAGCCGCATGCGCCATAGGCTGTGAGAGCCCAAGTGTGTTGACGCATGCCCCCGGCGCTGCGTGCGGCCGGACGGGCTACTCCCCAAAGACCGGGCGATTTTAGTGGAACGCGTTCACGGGTCGCGCTGGCATCACCGACAACGGCGCCTGCCTTCAAAACCCCCCTTGGAAATAAATATCCACGCGGCGCAGAAAAGTGATTAATAATGGCTTCGCTTTTCTGCAATGCAGGAAAGTAGTTAAGTTAGCGGTGATTGGTCAGTTTCGCGTCTTTGAAGTCGTCACAGGTTTGTTGATTGCGTCGGACTCCCATCGCGTTTTCATGTTTTTCTAGGAGTCCTTCATGGGCAACAAACTTTACGTGGGCAATCTGCCCTATTCCTTCCGCGACGAAGACCTGCAGCAGACATTCAGCCAGTACGGCTCGGTCGGCAGCGCCAAGGTCATGATGGAGCGCGACACCGGCCGCTCCAAGGGTTTCGGCTTTGTCGAAATGGGCAGCGATGCTGAAGCCCAGGCTGCCATCCAAGGCGTGCATGGCACCAACTTCGGCGGCCGTGACCTCGTGGTCAACGAAGCCCGTCCCATGGAGCCACGCGCTCCACGTAGCGGCGGCTTCGGCGGCGGCAGCGGTGGTGGCGGCGGCTACGGTGGTGGCGGCGGCGGTGGTTACGGCGGTGGCCGCAGCGGTGGCGGCGGTGGTGGTGGTTACGGCGGTGGCCGTAGCAGCTACTAAGACCGTCAAGGCAGGTGCTTGCACCTGCTGCCGGCAAAACAAGGAGCCTTTGGGCTCCTTTTTTTATGGCTGCAGCATTGCTGCCACAACAGCCAAAGGCACTTGCCTTTTTACAAGAACTATGAGAAAAATTGCCGCTGCGGGGTTTTCTCGCCTTCAAGTTTGCGGTGATCCGTCAGTTTCGCGCATAGGGCGTCATTGAGATTAGCTGGTTGCGTTTTCTGGACTCCATCGCTTTTTCCATGTGTTTTTGAGGAGTCCCGTGATGGGCAACAAACTGTATGTGGGCAACCTGCCGTACTCGGTACGTGACAGCGATCTGGAGCAGGCTTTTGGCCAATTTGGCTCAGTGACGAGCGCCAAGGTCATGATGGAGCGCGACACCGGTCGATCCAAAGGCTTTGGCTTCGTCGAAATGGGCAGCGATGCCGAGGCGCAGGCTGCCATTCAGGGCATGAACGGCCAGCCCTTGGGAGGCCGCGGTATCGTCGTCAACGAAGCGCGACCCATGGAGCCCCGTCCGCCCCGCAGTGGTGGTGGGT
>NZ_QOZT01000032.1:0-37217 GCF_003345135.1 Acidovorax sp. BoFeN1 | reverse complement strand
GGCCTGGGGGAACTTCTTGACTGCCATGGCCAGGCTCCGGTGGCAGTGCTCCGGCCTACTTGCGTGCCGGGGGCACGTCGGTGCACGACCCGTGCGCCACTTCCGCTGCCATGCCGATGGATTCCCCAAGTGTGGGGTGCGGGTGGATGGTCTTGCCGATGTCGACAGCGTCCGCACCCATCTCGATGGCCAGGGCGATCTCGCCGATCATGTCGCCCGCATGCGTGCCGACCATGCCGCCGCCCAGGATCTTGCCGTGGCCCCGGCCAGCATGGCCGTCTCCTGATCCTGCTTCGGGGCTGTCGTCAAACAGCAGCTTGGTCACACCCTCGTCGCGGCCATTGGCGATGGCGCGGCCTGAGGCGTTCCAGGGGAACAAACCCTTTTTGACCTTGATGCCCTGCGCCTTGGCCTGGTCTTCGGTCAGGCCCACCCAGGCCACTTCGGGGTCGGTGTAGGCCACGCTGGGGATCACGCGGGCGTTGAAGGCAGCGCTGGCCAGTTCCTTGTTACCTTGCAGTTCACCGGCAATCACTTCGGCTGCCACATGCGCCTCGTGCACCGCCTTGTGCGCCAGCATGGGCTGGCCCACGATGTCGCCGATGGCGAAGATGTGCGGCACGTTGGTGCGCATCTGGATGTCGACGTTGATGAAGCCGCGGTCCGTCACGGCCACGCCAGCCTTGTCGGCAGCGATCTTCTTGCCGTTGGGCGTGCGGCCCACGGCCTGCAGCACGAGGTCGTACACCTGGGGTTCGGGGGCGGTGCCGCCCTCTTCCGCTGCGGCAAACGTCACCTCGATGCCTTCGGGTGTGGCCTTCGCGCCCACCGTCTTGGTCTTGAGCATGATGTTGTCGAAACGCTTGGCGTTCATCTTCTGCCAGATCTTGACGAGGTCGCGGTCGGCGCCCTGCATCAGGCCGTCCATCATCTCGACCACGTCCAGGCGCGCGCCCAGGGTGGAATACACCGTGCCCATTTCGAGGCCGATGATGCCGCCGCCGAGGATGAGCATGCGCTTCGGAACACCCTGGAGCGCCAGGGCGCCGGTGGAGTCGACCACGCGCGGGTCGTCGGGCATGAAGGGCAGGCGCACGGCCTGGCAGGGCGAGCGCCATGGACAGGGCCAGGACTGAGACGAGCGTTTTCATGATGATGACCTTTGAAAAGAATGAGGGCTGTGGTGTGAGGCGCAGGTGTCTTCAGCGCAACGCGAACGCCTCGTGGTGAACGCGGCGTGGGCGCTGCCCCGTCGCCTGGAGGTCGGAGACGATGGCGTCGCGCAGGCCGACCGGTCCGCAGTAAAACAACTCCGCGTCGCGCAGCGGGAAGGGTGTCAGCTGGACCAGCCGTGAGGCCGTCAAGCGTCCGTCTTCGGCGCTGGCCACGATGTGCACGCTCAAGCCGGGGTGGCGTGCGGCGATGGCGGCCAAGCGCTCGGCGGCAAAGGCCTCGGCCCGCGTCGTCACCGCCCAGACCAGGGTGATTTCCTGCTGGTCGGCCTCGGTCAAGGCTTCGGCCCAGGCCAGGAAGGGCGTGATGCCGATGCCACCGGCCAGCCAGACCTGACGCCGCACCCGCTTGCGGAACACGAAGCGACCGTAAGGCCCTTCGATCCGCAGGCGCTGCCCCGGGGCCAGGCGATCGGGCAGACGCCGCGTCCAGCCGCCCAGGGCCTTGATGCCCAAGCGCAACTCGCCGTCGGCACGCGGGGCACTGGCGATGGTGAAGGGGTGGGCTTCGCGCAGCCCGGCGTCCGGGGCGGACACGAAGGCAAACTGACCCGGACGCCAGCGCAGGGGGCGACCTTCCGGGCGCAGCGTCAGCTCCGCGACCGCGCCGTGCGGCTCAACCTGCGCCACCACGAAGTTGCGTGGACGCAGGAAAGGCGCCACCAGTTGCGTGAACAGCCAGGCCGCGATTCCGGCCACGCTCAAGGCGTTCAGGTACAGGCTCAGCGTGCCGTCCAGGCCTTCGGGCTGGTCGATGGCGATCTGGTGAAACGCCGCCACCGCAAACAGCAGGCCGGTGAAGCGGTGCGTGAAGCGCCAGAGCGGCCAAGGCAGCTCCAGCTGGGTGAAGGGCACCCGCTTGAACCAGCTCAGCAGGATCAGCCCGATGAAGCCGTTGAAAGCGAACTCGCCCACATCGGCCGCAAAGTCACCCAGCCGGGTTTCACGCACCACGTCTTCCAGCTCGGGCTCGATCATGTTGTGACCGAGCATCAGCGCCAGGGCGGCAATGCCCAGCCACTTGTGCACCCCGTACATCCGGTCGAGCCCGCCAAACAGCGGCTCAATCCAGGAAGGGCGGGTGGACAGGATCAAGGCCAGGCTCATCGCGGCAATGGCGCCCGCCCCCAGGGCAATGCCCAAGGCCGTCTCTGTGCCAAAGGGGGCATAGGTCTGTGCGCCGAGCAGGCCGGCGTACAGCACGGCCAGCGTGACCAGGAGGGGTCCGACCCGGCGCATCACAGGCTCCTTAACGCGAGGGCAGCCGGCGCGTTCAGTGGCTTGCCAGCGTGTGCCTTGCCCGTCTTGCCCGCCGGGCTGCGTGCGCCTGGCAGGTAGCGCGACGCGTCGGCACCGGGGCGGAAGCGAACCTCCAGCTCCAGGATCGCAAGCGAGGCTGGATCGATCTTCAGTTCGACCTGGTTGCCGTCGCCGTCGCGGCCACGGACCTCGTAACAGCCATCGTCGATGCGCAGGCGTTCGGTTGTGATCCCGCGCTCGGTGACATGGGCCGTGACGTTCTCGCGCGACTGCCATTCGGCCATCGGGCGATGGCAATCGTCACTGGCCATTGCGGCGCCCGAACTGGTCATGGCGATCACGAGGGCGATGGGAAAGAGTGCTTTCATGGTGTGGCTCCTATATCCTTGATGACGTGAGGATGCTCCGCCAACATGACCTGAACCTGAACGAGGTGCCTGATGCACTTCAACGGATAGGCGTTTTAACCGCATGAGGCCAAGTATCGCACCGCGGAAGCGCCATCAAGCCGGCTGAGACACTCGATTTTCCCGCCCAGGTGTCAGGTTCACCACCAGGGTTTGGCGTTCAGGAGAGTGATTTGCGGCGCTCGGCGTGTACCGGGCGCAGAGCCAGTTCGCGGCAAGTCAAAATCGCCGCTTTGTTCATTCACCAACTGATGCGCTGATCGACCTCAAAGTCCGGTGCCGGTTGCGCCGCCAGGTCCCAGTCTGCTGGCTCGGTTTGCGCCCCGTCATCCATCTGCGCATCACTACAGTCATCCCACAGCGGTGGCCCGCGCGCCGGGGAGATGCGGGGTGGCTCTGAATCTGCCCCGATGTGGTCCAGGATGTGCCGGATGTCAGCGCTGTGCGTAATGAACGCGATGATGCGCATCTGCCCGCCACACAGCGGACACAAGAGGGGGAACACCTCGTAGATGCGGGCGATCAGCACCGCCCACAGGTAGTGCGCTGCACGCTTGGGCAGCACCGGCTCGCTCTGGGATGGCAGCGCGCTGCTCATCGGTACCACACCAGGCGCGCACTCCCCCGTGCTGATCGACGCGCCCAGCACGGGAGCGGCTTGCGCCGGTGTCGCCAGCGCCGTCACCGCAGCCCTCAGCGGCGAGTTTGGTGCCAGCACACCAAAGTAGCGGTGCCGGTGGGTGCGTGGTGGGGGTACCAGGGCGGCAATGCGGTCGATGAGCTCCAGCGGTGTGAGGTGCAGCTCATCAACCTTGGCACCACGCTTGTCACTGGTGGGCTCGCTGCGCTGTTTGGCACAGCGGTACACCAGTTTGCTTCCCTCTTTGCGTAGGCGCTCCATGGAAAACGGTGGACGCGCGCAATAGCGCAGCAGCCGCTCCAGCGCAGCGCGGTCGTGGGCTTCGATGCAGACACCGGCGTCCACCGAGAAGCCGCTGTGTTTGTAGCCCAGCATGTCTTTGGCGTCACAGTTCTCCAGCAGGCCCCGAGCAACGAAGGCGCGCAGGATGCGTTTTTGCAGTGTGGTCTGCACTGGGGCCACGGTAGCCGCATCGATGCCGGTGGCCGCGTGAAAGATGACACCCGGCGATGAGATTCGAGGGGTCGCATCAGCATCGCCCTCGCCCTCCACTTCCTCAAACACCCCGTCCACCACACAAGTGGAAGTGGACGTGTTCATTGAGGCTGGAGCCGAATCGGTGAATGAAGGCGATGGCACCGATGTGCAGGCCTGCCTTGTCCATATGGGCCGCACCGGGGCTGTGGGTCTGCAGAGTTTGTGCGATCACCCGCAGAAAGATGCGCAGCACCATGCTCAGCACCGCTCCGTCGCGTTGCATGAAGTACCGCAACCTCTTGGGCACGGAGAGCACCCACTGGCGCACCGGCAGGCGGGGGAAGACGTGGTCGCTCAGGTGTGCCGCCGTCTCCACCATCCGCCGCGTGGTGCACGAGGGGCAGACTCCACGGCCTTTGCAGGAGAAAGCGACGAAGTAGTCATGCCCGCAATCCTCGCAACGAGCGCGGGCGAAGCCATGGGCAAAGATGCCGCACTCCAGATATGTGGCAAACGCTTTGCGTACGAAGGGCTTGGGGGTGTGGTGGTCGCACTGGCCGTCGAACTGACCCGCGCTGGCCAACTCTAGCCAGGTCTCGTAGTGCTCGGCTACCGTTTGGTAGAGCAGCGTGCGTTCGGGGTGGCGTGGGTTGTAGAGTTTGGGTTTTGCAGTGATCGGCATGAATACTGTACAAATGCACAGTATTCTGCGGCGATTGTTTGGGTACGCAAAGCACAAGGCCCGAACCGTCGCCAGTTCGGGCCTTGTCAGGGTAGCTTGGCTGCGGACTTACTTGCGCGCAGGCGGCACATCCGTGCAGCTGCCATGCGCCACTTCCGCCGCCATGCCGATGCTCTCGCCCAGCGTCGGATGCGGGTGGATGGTCTTGCCGATGTCCACCGCATCGGCGCCCATCTCGATGGCCAGGGCAATCTCGCCAATCATGTCGCCTGCGTGGGTGCCCACGATGCCGCCGCCCAGGATCTTGCCGTGGCCATGGGCTTCGGGCGAGTCGTCGAACAGCAGCTTGGTCACGCCTTCGTCGCGGCCGTTGGCAATGGCGCGGCCCGAGGCCGTCCAGGGGAACAGGCCCTTCTTGACCTTGATGCCCTGCGCCTTGGCCTGGTCTTCGGTGAGGCCCACCCAAGCCACTTCGGGGTCGGTGTACGCCACGCTGGGGATCACGCGGGCGTTGAAAGCGGCGCTGGCCAGCTCCTTGTTTCCCTGCAGTTCTCCGGCGATGACCTCGGCCGCCACATGCGCTTCGTGCACCGCCTTGTGCGCCAGCATGGGCTGCCCGACGATGTCGCCAATGGCGAAGATGTGCGGCACGTTTGTGCGCATCTGGATATCGACGTTGATGAAGCCGCGGTCCGTCACCGCCACGCCGGCCTTGTCGGCGGCGATTTTCTTGCCGTTGGGCGTGCGGCCCACGGCCTGCAGCACGAGGTCGTACGTTTGCGGCTCGGGGGCGGTGCCGCCCTCTTCCGCTGGCGCAAACGTCACCTCGATGCCCTCGGGCGTAGCCTCGGCGCCCACGGTCTTGGTCTTCAACATGATGTTGTCGAAGCGCGGGGCGTTCATCTTCTGCCAGATCTTGACCAGGTCGCGGTCGGCGCCCTGCATCAGTCCGTCCATCATTTCGACCACGTCCAGGCGCGCGCCCAGCGTGCTATAGACCGTGCCCATTTCGAGGCCGATGATGCCGCCGCCCAGGATGAGCATGCGCTTCGGAACACCCTGGAGCGCCAGCGCGCCGGTGGAGTCGACCACGCGCGGGTCGTCGGGCATGAAGGGCAGGCGCACGGCCTGGCTGCCGGCGGCGATGATGGCTTTCTGGAAGCCGATGACCTTCTTGGTGCCGGTCTTCTCCTGGCCCGAGCCGGTGGTTTCTTCCACTTCGACGTGGTTGGCACCGACGAAGGCGCCGTAGCCGCGCACGGTGGTCACCTTGCGCATCTTGGCCATCTGGGCCAGGCCGCCGGTGAGTTTGCCGATGACTTTCTCTTTGTGGCCGCGCAGCGTGTCGACATTGACAGTGGGCGCGCCAAAGTCGATGCCAGCCGCCGACAGGTGGCTCACCTCATCCATCACCGCAGCCACATGCAGCAGCGCCTTACTGGGGATGCAGCCCACGTTCAGGCACACGCCGCCGAGCTGGGCGTAGCGCTCGACCAGCACAACCTTGAGGCCGAGGTCGGCCGCGCGGAAGGCGGCGCTGTAGCCGCCGGGGCCGCCGCCGAGCACGAGCAGATCGCACTCCAGATCGGCCGTGCCTGCAAAACTCGACGCTACTGGATTGATAGCTGCTTGCGCTTGTGCGGTAAGCGCTGGGGCCTGTTTTTGCTCTGAAGTTACTGGGGCAGCTGCGGGCGCTGGCGCAGGTGCAGCGGCAGGTGCTGCAACGCCAGCGCCCTCCACTTCCAGCGTCAGCACCACGGAGCCCTTGGCGACCTTGTCGCCCAGTTTCACGCGCAGTTCTTTGACCACACCCGCGTGGCTGGAGGGAATCTCCATGGAGGCCTTGTCAGACTCCACGGTGATCAGGCTTTGCTCGGCCTTAATGGTGTCGCCGGGTTGGACTAGCACCTCGATGACGGCCACCTCGGCAAAGTCGCCGATGTCGGGCACCTTGATATCGATTGTTGCCATGTGCATTGCCCTTTCGTTACATCACGATGCGGCGGAAGTCCGCCAGCAGCGAGGCAAAGTACACGTTGAAGCGCGCAGCACTGGCGCCGTCGATCACGCGATGGTCCCAGCTGAGCGACAGGGGCAGCATCAGGCGCGGTGCGAACTGCTGGCCGTCCCATTGGGGTTCCAGGCTGCTCTTGCACACACCCATGATGGCGACTTCGGGCGCGTTGATGATGGGCGTGAAGTAACGCCCACCAATGCCGCCCAGCGAGCTGATGGAGAAGCACCCGCCGGTCATGTCGGCCGGGCCCAGCTTGCCGTCGCGCGCTTTCTTCGCCAGGTCACCCATCTCTTGCGAGATTTGCACGATGCCCTTCTGGTCGGCGTCGCGGATCACGGGCACCACCAGGCCGTTGGGCGTGTCGGCCGCAAAGCCGATGTGGAAGTAGTTCTTCATCACCAGCTGGTCGCCGTCGAGCGAAGCATTGAACTCGGGGAACTTCTTGAGCGCGGCCACGGCGGCCTTGATCATGAAGGCGAGCATGGTGACCTTGACGCCACTTTTCTCGTTCTCTTTGTTGAACTGCACGCGGAAGGCTTCGAGGTCGGTGATGTCGGCATCGTCGTGGTTGGTGACGTGCGGGATGACGACCCAGTTGCGGTGCAGGTTGGCACCGCTGATCTTCTTGATACGCGAGAGGTCTTTGCGCTCCACCGGGCCGAACTTGGCGAAGTCCACCTTGGGCCAGGGCAGCAGGTTCAGGCCCTCGCCCGAGCCGCCGCTACTGGCGGCGGGTGCCTTGGCTGCCTGCGCCTTGGTTTGCGTGGCGCCGCCCATCACCGCCTTGGTGAAACCCTGGATGTCGTCTTGCGTGATGCGACCCTTGGGGCCAGTGCCCCTGACTTCGTCGAGCGGCACACCGAGTTCGCGGGCGAATTTGCGCACCGAGGGGCTGGCGTGTGGCAGGCCGGCAGCGGGCGTGCCGGGCTGGTGCGCGGGCACGGAGGCAGAGGCGATAGCGGTTGCGGGGGGCGCAGCCGCTGCCACAGCGGCGGCAGGAACTGGCGCTGCTGATGCGGCCGGTGCGGCTGGAGCAACCGCCGCTGGCGCATTGCCCGCCGAGCCTTCCAGCACGGCCACAAGGTCGCCGATGTTGACGGTGTCGCCGATCTTGACCTTGAGTTCCTTGATCACGCCCGCAGCGGGCGAAGGGATCTCCATGGATGCCTTGTCGGATTCGACCGTGAAGAGCGATTGCTCCAGCTTGACCGTGTCGCCGGGCTTGACCAGCAGCTCGATCACGGCCACGTCCTTGAAGTCGCCGATGTCGGGCACGCGCACTTCGATGGGGCCGACAGGCGCCGCTGCGTCGGGCGCCGGTGCAGCAACGGGAGCGGCGCTGGGCGTCGGTGTTTTTGCTATTTTTTCAATAGCTGCTTGCGCTTGCTGCGATTGGGCTGGTGTTGAATTTGATTCAGAAACAGCACCAACCACTTCGAGCGTGAGCACCACCGAGCCTTGCTTGACCTTGTCGCCGACCTGCACCCGCAGGTCCTTGACCACGCCCGCATGGCTGGAGGGAATCTCCATGGATGCCTTGTCGGACTCGACCGTGATCAGCGATTGCTCGGCCTTGACGGTGTCGCCGGGCTTGACCAGCAACTCGATCACGCCGACTTCGTCGAAGTCACCGATGTCCGGAACTTGGATTTCTACCAATGCCATTGTTGTCTCCAGTTGGTTCGGTTTACGCGTACAGCGGGTTGACCTTGTCGGCCTGGATGTTGTACTTGGCAATGGCCTCGGCCACCTTGGTGGCGGGCAGCACACCGTCTTCGCTCAGCGCCTTGAGGGCGGCCACCACGATGTAGTGGCGGTTGACCTCGAAGTGCTCGCGCAGCTTGCTGCGGAAGTCGCTGCGGCCAAAACCGTCGGTGCCCAGCACCTTGTAGGTGCGGCCCTTCGGGATGAACGGACGGATCTGCTCGGCATAGGCCTTCATGTAGTCGGTGGATGCCACTACCGGGCCGGAGCTGGTGCCCAGCTGTTGCGCCACGAAGGGCACGCGCGGCGTTTCCAGCGGGTGCAGCAGGTTCCAGCGCTCGGCGTCCTGGCCTTCGCGGGTGAGCTCGTTGAAGCTGGGGCAGCTCCACACGTCGGCCTGAATGCCCCAGTCGGCAGCCAGCAGGGTTTGGGCGGCGATGGATTCGCGCAGGATGGTGCCCGAGCCCAGCAGCTGCACGCGCTTTTCACTGGCGCCGGAGGTGCCCTGCGGTGGCACGGCGCCGGGCTTGCACATATACATGCCCTTGATGATCTGCTCTTCGGTGCCCGCCGTGAGGCCGGGCATGGGGTAGTTCTCGTTGAGCAGCGTGATGTAGTAGAAAACGTTCTCCTGCTGCTCGACCATGCGCTTCATGCCGTGGTGCATGATCACCGCCACTTCGTGGGCGAAGGTGGGATCGTAGGTCACGCAGTTGGGGATGGTGTTGGCCAGGATGTGGCTGTGGCCATCTTCGTGTTGCAGGCCTTCGCCGTTGAGCGTGGTGCGGCCCGACGTACCGCCCAGCAAAAAGCCGCGTGCCTGCATGTCACCGGCTGCCCAGGCCAGGTCGCCAATGCGCTGAAAACCGAACATCGAGTAGTACACGTAGAACGGCACCATGATGCGGTTGTTGGTGCTGTAGCTGGTGGCCGCCGCGATCCAGCTGGCCATGCCGCCGGCTTCGTTGATGCCCTCTTGCAAAATCTGGCCGGCCTTGTCTTCGCGGTAATACATCACCTGGTCGCGATCGACCGGGGTGTAGAGCTGGCCCTTGGGGTTGTAGATGCCGATCTGGCGGAACAGCCCTTCCATGCCGAAGGTGCGGGCCTCGTCCACCAGGATGGGCACCACGCGCGGGCCCAGGGCCTGGTCACGCAGCAGCTGGGTGACAAAGCGCACATAGGCCTGCGTGGTGCTGATCTCGCGGCCCTCGGCCGTGGGCTCCAGGATGGCCTTGAAGGTTTCGATGGCGGGCACGGTGAAGTGCTCGTCGGCCTTGACGCGGCGCTTGGGCAGGTAACCGCCCAGTGCCTTGCGGCGCTCGTGCAGGTATTTGATTTCCGGCGTGTCGTCGGCAGGCTTGTAATAAGGAATCTTGTGCAGCTCGCTGTCCGGGATCGGGATGTTGAACCGGTCGCGGATGTACTTGATGTCCTCATCACTGAGCTTCTTGGTCTGGTGCACAGTGTTTTTGCCTTCACCGGCCTTGCCCATGCCGTAGCCCTTGACGGTCTTGATGAGCAGCACCGTGGGCTGCCCCTTGTGCTCGTTGGCTGCATGAAAAGCGGCGTAAACCTTGGTGGGCTCGTGGCCGCCCCGGCGCAGCTCGAACACTTCTTCGTCGGTCATGTGCTCGACAAGTTGCAGCGTCTCGGGGTATTTGCCAAAGAAGTTCTTGCGCACGAAGGCACCGTCGTTGGCCTTCATGGCCTGGTAGTCGCCGTCCAGCGTCTCCATCATCAGCTGTTTGAGCTTGCCGGTCTTGTCGCGGGCCAGCAGCGCATCCCAGCCAGCGCCCCACAGCAGCTTGATGACGTTCCAGCCGCTGCCACGGAACTCGCCTTCGAGCTCTTGCACGATCTTGCCGTTGCCGCGCACCGGACCGTCCAGGCGCTGCAGGTTGCAGTTGACCACGAAGATCAGGTTGTCGAGGTTTTCGCGCGCGGCAAGGCCAATGGCGCCCAGCGATTCGGGCTCGTCCATTTCGCCGTCGCCACAGAACACCCAGACCTTGCGGTTTTCGGTGTTGGCAATGCCCCGGGCGTGCAGATATTTGAGAAAACGCGCCTGGTAAATGGCCATCAGCGGGCCCAGCCCCATCGACACGGTGGGGAACTGCCAGAACTCGGGCATCAGCTTGGGGTGCGGGTAACTCGATAGCCCCTTGCCGTCCACTTCCTGGCGGAAGCTGTCGAGCTGCTCTTCGGTCAGACGGCCTTCAAGGAAGGCGCGGGCATAGATGCCGGGCGAGCTGTGGCCCTGAATGTAGAGCAGGTCGCCGCCGTGGCCCTCGCTCTCGGCGTGCCAGAAATGGTTGAAGCCCGCCCCAAACATGCTGGCCACGGAGGCGAACGAGCCGATGTGGCCACCCAGATCACCGCCGTCGGCCGGGTCCAGCCGGTTGGCGCGCACCACCATGGCCATGGCGTTCCAGCGCATGTAGGCGCGCAGGCGCTTTTCGATGGCGATGTTGCCGGCGCAGTGGGCCTCCTGCTCGGGCTCGATGGTGTTCACGTAACCCGTATTGCCCGAGAACGGCATGTCAATGCTGCTCTGGCGGGCATGTTCGAGCAATTGTTCGATCAGGAAATGGGCGCGCTCAGCACCTTCCTTGTCGATGACCGCGGACAGCGCGTCCATCCACTCACGGGTTTCTTGCTGATCGGTGTCGGTGGCGGGCGCGGCGCCGTTTCCGGCCAGGGGGTCGGGCTGAGCTGACATGCTTGTCTCCTGTGTGTAAGGGTGCAATTTAGTACGTTGCCCGAAGTTTCGCATATTTTTCTTTAATTTCAAATTGCGCTTATACATTCCGCATAATGGAATTTACGTGCCAACAACCACAAACCCCGCAGACCCAAAGCCCCGGCCTGCCCCTCTACACTTGGCACCTATGAACACCACCCCAATCACGGACCAAACCACGCCGGCAGCCCCCTGGCCACCCCCGCGCACTGGTGGCGTTCGTGGTGGCGCAACCTCTCGCCGGCCCGGCAAGACCGTTTTGCTGCACTGGCACCGCTGGCTGCCGTGCTGCTGTTCATGGCGGCCATCGTGGCGGCTTTCTGGTATTTGCGGGCAGAAGAGGTCGAACGCGAACACGAAGCCCTCAAGCGCGATGTGGAATACGCCCAGCAGCGCGTGCGCCTGCGGCTGCTGGAGCGCCAGGAACAGCTGATGCGCGTCGCGCGCGATTTGTCCAACCAGGAAGTGGATCGCGCAGGTTTTGTGAGCCAAGCCGAATCCCTGATCAGCCAGCACCCCGAATTGCAGGCAATCACCTGGATCGATGAAAAAAAACGCATCCGCGCCAGCCATGCCGCTCCCACGCTGGGCAGCAGCGAGTTGCGCGTGGCCGGCGAAGTGCTGACCCCTGGCGACACCGCAGACACCTTTGAGCTGGCACGCGACCTTCAGCAACCCGTGTATTCGCAGCCCACCGCAACCCAGGGCGACTCCGCGCCGCTGCTGCAATTGCAGGTGCCCCTGAGCCACCAGGGCAAATTCAGTGGCGTGGTGCTGGGGGAATATTCCATCGACAGCCTGTTGCGCTATGGCACGCCCACCGAAGTGCTGGCACGTTATGCCGTCACGCTGCTCGATGGCAACAACCAGTTGCTGGCCGGCACGCCGCTGGGCCCTCGCGACTCCAGCATCCCGGTGTTGCCCTGGCGAAAACGCGCGAACCAGTACGAAGTGCCCGTCTCGCCGGTGGGCAACGGACTGGTGCTGCGGGCGCAGGCCTACCGCACGTCCCTCGGTGTGGTGGGCAGCGGCCTGTTCTGGCTGGTGGGCACGCTCAGCGCCATGACGGCCTGGATGCTGATAGCCACCTGGCGCCACACCCGCCGGCGCATGCAGGCCCAGCAAGCGCTGGTGGCCGAAACCAACTTTCGCCGGGCCATGGAAAATTCTGTGCTCACCGGCATGCGCGCGCTTGATCTGGAGGGGCGCATCACCTATGTCAATGCGGCTTTTTGCCAGATGACCGGCTGGAGCGAGTCCGAACTGGTGGGCCTGACGCCCCCTTTCCCCTACTGGCCCGAATCCGACTATGAAACGCTGTACGCCAAGCTGCGCGAAGAGATCAGCGGCAAGACCGTGCCCGGCGGGTTTCATGTGCGCGTGCGGCGCAAGAGCGGTACCCAGTTTGATGCGCGGCTGTATGTGTCTCCGCTGATCGACGCCCACGGCCAGCAAACCGGCTGGATGACGTCCATGACCGACATCACCGAGCCCAACCGTATTCGGGAGCAGCTGACGGCCTCGCATGAGCGTTTCACCATCGTGCTCGAATCGCTGGACGCCTCGGTTTCGGTGGCGCCGCTGGGCAGCCAGGAATTGCTGTTTGCCAACAAGCTCTACCGCCAGTGGTTTGGCTCGCAAACCGTTGGACATTTGCAGCTGGTGGCCCAGGCGGGCGTGCTGCCGGCCTCCGACAGCAACCCCACGGGCATGGACGACGAGGACGGGCTGATGGGCTTGCCCACTGACTCTCTGACCAGCGCACGCACCGAAAACGCCGAAATCTACCTGCCCGAGCTGGGCAAATGGCTGGAAGTGCGCTCTCGCTACCTCAACTGGGTGGACGGCCGCCTGGCCCAGATGGTGATTGCCACCGACATCACGCCGCGCCGCCTGGCCGAGGAGCAGTCGGCGCGCCAGGCCGAGCGGGCCCAGTCGGTCAGCCGCCTGATCACCATGGGCGAGATGGCGTCGAGCGTGGCGCACGAACTCAACCAGCCCCTGACGGCCATCAGCAACTACTGCAGCGGCATGGTTTCGCGCATCCAGAGCGGCCAGATCACCGAAGAAGCCCTGCTCACCGCCCTGCAAAAAACGGCGCACCAGGCCCAGCGCGCGGGCCAGATCATCCAGCGCATCCGGGCTTTTGTGAAAAAAAGCGAACCCAATCGTGCACTGGCCGATGTGCACTCGATGGTGGACGAGGCCGTCGAGCTGGCCGACATCGAGCTGCGCCGCCACAACGTGCGCCTGACCCACTACGTGGCGGCGCGACTGCCGCCGGTGATGGCGGACACCATCCTGATTGAGCAGGTGCTCGTCAATCTCATGAAAAACGGGGCCGAGGCCATCCAGATGGCCAACCGCCCCACTTCGGGCCGCAGCGTGGAACTGCGCGTGGTGCCCAAGCACATCGAAGACCGCGAAGTGGTGGAGTTTTCGGTGCAGGACACCGGCAAAGGACTGGCGCCCGAAGTGCTCGAACGCCTGTTTGAGGCCTTTTTCTCCACCAAGGAGGAAGGCATGGGCATGGGCCTGAACCTGTGCCGCAGCATCGTCGAATCCCACCATGGCCGGATGCAGGCACAGAACCTCTACAATGGTTCCGAGGTCACAGGCTGCCGGTTCTCCTTCTGGCTTCCGCTTGCCAAGCCTGTGGATGCCACTACAGATTCTGTAGCAAACGCACAACCCCCAAGGACAATTGCATGAGTTTGATTCCGAAAAAAGGCACCGTTTACGTGGTGGACGACGATGAGGCGGTTCGCGACTCGCTTCAGTGGCGGCTGGAGGGCAAGGACTACCGGGTACGCTGCTTTGATTCGGCCGAAACCTTCCTCTCGCGCTACGACCCGCGCGAGGTGGCCTGCCTGATCGTCGACATCCGCATGGGCGGCATGACTGGGCTGGAGCTGCAGGACCGCCTGATCGAGCGCAAATCACCCCTTCCCATCGTTTTCATTACCGGCCACGGCGATGTCCCCATGGCCGTCAACACCATGAAAAAAGGCGCGCTCGATTTCATCCAGAAGCCTTTTGATGAAGAAGAGCTCGTCGGGCTGGTCGAACGCATGCTGGACCATGCCCGTGAAGCCTTTGCCGGCTATCAGCAAGCCGCCAGCCGCGACGCCCTGCTGTCCAAGCTCACGGGCCGCGAAGCCCAGGTGCTCGAGCGCATCGTCGCCGGTCGCCTGAACAAGCAGATCGCCGACGACCTGGGCATCAGCATCAAGACCGTGGAAGCGCACCGCGCCAACATCATGGAAAAGCTCAACGCCAACACGGTGGCCGATCTGCTCAAGATCGCCTTGGGCCAGAGCGCCCCCAAAACCTGATTGCTCATTAATTGATAGCTACTAGCGCTTATCCATAAAGCGCTACAGGCCATTTTGACTTGTATTTTTTGATATGACCGCACAACTCATCGACGGCAACGCCCTGTCCCGCCAACTACGCACCGAAGTCGCCCAGCGCGCTGCAGCCCTCAAAGCACGGGGCACCACGCCCGGCCTCGCTGTAGTACTGGTCGGCGACAACCCGGCGTCGCAGGTTTATGTGCGCAACAAGGTCAAGGCGTGCGAAGACAGTGGCCTGCATTCGGTGCTGGAAAAATACGAAGCCGACATGACCGAAGCCGCGCTGCTGGCGCGCGTGCAGGCACTCAACAACGACCCCGCCATCCACGGCATCCTCGTGCAGCTGCCCCTGCCCAAGCACATCGACGCGCAAAAAGTCATCGAGGCCATCTCGCCCGCCAAGGACGTGGACGGTTTTCACATCGCCAGCGCCGGGGCGCTGATGACCGGTATGCCCGGTTTCTGGCCCTGCACGCCCTATGGCTGCATGAAGATGCTGGAGTCGCTCAATGACGGCAAGGGCTACGACCTCCGGGGCAAGCACGCGGTGGTCATTGGACGCAGCAACATCGTGGGCAAGCCCATGGCGCTGATGCTGCTGCAAAAAGATGCCACCGTCACCGTCTGCCATTCGCGCACAACCGACCTCAAGGCCCAGACGCTGCAGGCCGATGTGATCGTCGCCGCCGTGGGCAAGCGCAACGTGCTGACTGCCGACATGGTCAAGCCCGGCGCCGTGGTGATCGACGTGGGCATGAACCGCAACGACGAAGGCAAGCTGTGCGGTGATGTGGATTTCGAGGGCGTGAAAAACGTGGCCGGCTGGATCACCCCTGTCCCCGGAGGGGTGGGGCCCATGACCATTACCATGCTGCTGGTCAACACCCTTGAAGCCGCCGAGCGCGCTGCGGGTGCATGACACCTGTCGAGCGCTGATTGCCAATTGCCGCCCACTTATCGCCGTTTCGCAACTTGAACCCGCGCCCCCAGGCGCCATCTACCACCGCATGAGCAACGCCCTCCTCGACTTCTCCGACCTTCCCCAGTTTGACCGGATCACGCCCGCTGACGTTGCCCCTGCGATGGACGCGTTGCTGGAGAAGGCCAGCGCAGCCCTTGAAACGGTCACGGCCGTCGATTTTCCGGCCCGCTGGGACGCCATTGCAAAGGTGCTGGATGTCGCCACAGAACATCTGGGCACGGCCTGGGGGGCCGTCAGTCATCTGAACAGCGTGGCCGACACCCCAGAGTTGCGCGCCGCCTACAACGCGGCGTTGCCCCGGGTCACCGAGTTCTGGACCCGCCTCGGAGCCGATGAGCGCCTGTACGCCAAGTACAAGGCCATCGACCCTGCCAGTCTGACCCCTGAGCAGCGCCAGGCCCACAAAAACGCCGTGCGCAACTTCGTCCTGAGCGGCGCCGAACTCACGGGGGCCGCCAAGGAGCGTTTCGCCGAGATCCAGGAGCGGCAGGCCGAGTTGAGCCAGAAATTCAGCGAAAACGCGCTCGACGCCACTGACGCCTTTGCCTACTACGCCACGGCCGAAGAACTGGATGGTGTGCCCGCTGACGTGCAGCAAACGGCGCTGGCTGCTGCCCAGGCAGAAGGCAAAAGCGGCTACAAGCTCACGCTGAAGATGCCTTGCTATCTGCCGGTGATGCAGTTCGCCACCCGCAGCGCACTGCGCGAAACCATGTACCGCGCCTACGTCACGCGTGCCTCTGACCAGGCCGAAGGCGACGCCCGGCGCTTTGACAACTCGGCGCTCATCGGTGAAATCCTGGTGCTGCGCCGCGAAGAAGCCCGGCTCCTTGGGTACGACAACTTCGGACAGGTGTCTGTAGTGCCCAAGATGGCCCAGTCGCCCGAAGAAGTGGTCACCTTCCTGCGCGATCTGGCGCGCCGCGCCCGTCCCTACGCCGAAAAAGACGTGGCCGATCTGCGCCATTTCGCAGCCAGCCAGCTGGGCCTGCAGGATCCACAGGCATGGGACTGGCCCTATCTTGCCGAGAAGCTCAAGGAGGCGCGCTATGCCTTCAGCGAGCAGGAAGTCAAAAAGTTCTTCACGGCACCCAAGGTGTTGGCGGGTCTTTTCAAGATCATCGAAACACTGTTCGAGGTCAGCATCCGCCGCGACTGCGCCCCTGTATGGAACGCCGCCGTAGAGTTTTATCGCATCGAGCGCAACGGGCAGCTGGTGGGCCAGTTCTATCTCGACCAACCCGCCCGCACCGGCAAACGCGGTGGCGCCTGGATGGATGACGTGCGCACACGCTGGCTGCGGCCCGACACCGGCGTGCTCCAGACGCCCGTGGCGCATCTGGTATGCAATTTTGCCGATGGCGTGGACGGCAAGCCACCGCTGCTCACGCACGACGACGTGATCACCCTGTTTCACGAATTCGGCCACGGCTTGCACCACATGCTGACGCAGGTGAACGAGCGCGACGTGTCCGGCATTGGCGGTGTCGAGTGGGATGCGGTCGAGTTGCCCAGCCAGTTCATGGAGAACTTCTGCTGGGAATGGGACGTGCTGCGCAACATGACCGCCCACGTTGACACTGGCGAGCCGCTGCCGCGCGTGCTGTTCGACAAGATGACCGCCGCCAAGAATTTTCAGAGCGGTATGGCAACCCTGCGCCAGATCGAGTTTGCGCTGTTCGACATGCTGCTGCACACCGACCACGATCCTGCCCAGGACTTCATGCCCTTGCTGGCCGAGGTGCGCAGCGAAGTGTCGGTGCTGCCACCGCCCTCCTTCAGCCGCACGGCCCACACCTTCAGCCATATTTTTGCCGGCGGCTATGCCGCAGGCTACTACAGCTACAAATGGGCAGAAGTGCTGAGCGCCGATGCCTATGCGGCCTTTGAAGAAACCGCCCTCAGCGACGGTTTACCCAGCACCGAAACGGGTCGCCGCTACCGCGAGGCCATCCTGGAAGTGGGTGGCAGCCGCCCTGCCATGGAATCCTTCAAGGCATTCCGCGGGCGCGAGCCCAATCTGGACGCCCTGCTCCGCCACCAAGGCATGGCAGACTAATCCCTCGGCCCATTCTTTTGTACCGACTCTGATTCACCAGGAGATTGACCCATGCGCAAGCCATTGTGTACCCCGTTGCTGGCCTCGTTCCTGTTGGCCCTGGCGGGTGTCGGCGCCCATGCCCAGGCCGTGTACCGGATTGTCGGCCCCGACGGAAAAGTAACCTTCTCCGACCGGGCACCAGACACCGCCGCCAAGCCTGCTCAAAGCACCACGTCGGGCACGGGTGCCACCGGTGCGGCCCTGCCCTATGAGCTGCAGCAAGTCGCCACGCGTTTCCCGGTCACGCTTTACACGGGCACTGACTGCACGCCATGCAACAACGCGCGCAATCTGCTGGTGGGGCGCGGTATTCCCTTTACCGAGCGCACGATCACCACCAATGAGGACATTGATGCGCTGCAACGGCTCAGCGGAGGCAACGGCCTGCCGTTCGGCACGATTGGCGGCCAGCAACTGGCCGGGTTCTCCGACAGCGAGTGGACCCAGTACCTGAACGCTGCGGGCTACCCCAAGCAATCGCAATTGCCCTCAAACTACCGCCGCCCGCCCGCCACACCGCTGGTGGCCGTCAAGGCCGCGCAACCTGCGGCGCCCACGGCACCCGAAAACAGGGCGCCTGCAGAGCGCCAGCGCCCCGCTCCTGCAACAGACGGGCCCACGCCCAACAATCCGGCAGGTATCCGGTTCTAAGCCCTGCTGATGAAGTCGGCATGTGCCGGCCATGCGAGCTCGTGCGTCAGTAGGTGAAGGTCTTTACCACACCCTGCGCTGTACCCAGAAGGCACACCGATGCCTTCTGGTGCGCAAACACTCCCACCGTCACCACCCCCGGCCACTGATTCACTTCAGATTCGAACGCCAGTGGGTCGGCGATGGTAAGGCCCGTCACATCCAGAATCTGCTGCCCGTTGTCCGTGAGCAGTGGTTGTCCATCTTTCATGCGCACCCGCGCCGCGCCACCCAGCGCGGCAAATCGCCGCGTGATGTGATGCGCCGCCATGGGAATCACCTCGACTGGCAACGGAAAGCGGCCCAGGGCCGCCACCAGTTTGGACTCATCGACGATGCAGACAAAGCGGCTGGCCAGGGCGGCCACGATCTTTTCGCGTGTCAGTGCAGCGCCCCCTCCCTTGACCATATAGCCGTGGTCGTCGATCTCGTCGGCACCGTCGATATACACCGCTAGCGACTCCACCTCGTTGGCATCGAACACCGGGATTCCCAGCGCCTTGAGCCGCTCGGTGCTGGCCACCGAGCTGGACACCGCGCCCCGAATCTGGTCCTTCATGCCGGCCAGTGCATCAATGAATTTGTTGACCGTGGAGCCCGTTCCAACGCCCACAATGCCGCCAGGCACCACGTATTGCAGGGCCGCCTGGCCTACCAGGGCCTTGAGTTCGTCTTGGGTCAGAGGGTGTGAAGTCGTCATGGGGGAGAATCAGAGGGTAATTGTCGAATTATCCCTCCATGTCCCTGATCCCCTACGCACTCACCCGCCCCCTTCTTTTTGGCATGGATGCCGAAGCTGCCCACGAACTCACCATGGACATGCTGGCGCGCGGACAGCGCACGCCGCTGCAGTGGGCCTGGTGCAATGAGACGGTGGATGACCCCATCGAGCTGGCCGGACTGACCTTTCCCAACCGCGTGGGCCTGGCTGCAGGCCTGGACAAAAATGCCCGCTGCATCGATGCCCTGGGCGCCATGGGCTTCGGGTTTGTCGAGGTAGGCACCGTCACGCCCAAGGCACAACCTGGCAACCCCAAACCACGCATGTTCCGCCTGCCCGAGGCACGGGCACTGATCAACCGTCTGGGCTTCAACAACGATGGCCTGGACGCATTTCTCCACAACGTGCAACAGGCACGCTTTCGCACGCTCCCGCGCAAGCACCCCATGCTGCTGGGACTGAATATTGGAAAAAACGCCAGTACGCCCATCGAAAACGCCACCAGCGATTACCTGACCTGTCTGGAGGGCGTGTATCCGCACGCGGACTACGTCACGGTGAATATCAGTTCACCGAACACGCAAAACCTGCGCGCACTGCAAAGTGACGCAGCACTCGACAGCCTGCTGGGCGCCATTGCCGAGCGCCGTGAAGCCCTGACCGAGCAATACAGCCAGACCGATGGCAGGGGCGCAACAAAGCCCCGCCGGGTTCCCATCTTCGTCAAGATCGCCCCCGATCTTGACGAAGCGCAAGTGTCGGTGATTGCGGCCACCCTTCAACGCCACGGCATGGATGGCGTTGTCGCCACCAACACCACAATCAGTCGGGAAGCCGTCAAAGGAATGCCCCATGCCAGTGAAATGGGCGGGCTCAGCGGTGCACCAGTGCTCGAATCCAGCAACCAGGTCATCCGGCAGCTTCGCTCAGCGCTGGGAAGCCGCTTTCCGATCATCGGAGTGGGCGGCATCATGAGTGCAGAAGATGCACTCAGCAAGATTCGTGCGGGAGCAGATGTGGTTCAAATCTACACCGGCCTGATTTACGAAGGCCCTTCGCTCGTCTCGAAAGCAGCACGCGCTATCAAGGCGATGGGCTGACAGGCAGCCTGACCAGCAGCATCATGCGGATAGACGAAGCCATCACTGGCTCCGTCTTTTGGGTCAGCGCCGCAGGCGCATCACGAGAGGTAGCACGACCCCCGCCCACCGGATCAGTCGGCGTGGGCCGGCTGCAATCGCTACGCCTGCCAGGGCGGCCACGGCGGCAGGGTGTTGGCGGGTAAAGGCAATTGCGCGTGCCAGCAGCGGCGCATCTGCGTCGTCCCCCGCCGATACCTCGGCCAGGGCCTGGGACTGGATTCGGGCAGCGCGGCGCGCACGCAAGCGCTCCCGCTGCACGGCAATGCGTTCCAGCACCCGTTGTTGTGCCTGTGTTGCGTGTACAGGCAATGCCTGTTCAGAAGAACTCACAAGCGCTCCTTGATATCACGCCAGTCTTGCGACAATTCGCGCCGAGTGAGGGCAAAGCCACTGCCTGTGCTGCGCGCCACCGAAACGAGTTTGATGATGGCTGCGCACCAGGCCACCAGCCATACGCCAGCGACCACCCAAGCGACCATCACGCGGTGCGGCGTGTCCCAGAACTGCACCAGTATGGCGATCGACACCAGCACCAGGGTCACTACAGTAAGCCCGGTTACAGCAATCAACAGCACCAGCATTTGCTGCAGGCGCTGCTTTTGGTCGAGCCACTCGAGGCGCGCCAGTTCCAGCCGGTCTTCAGCGGCTATGGCACCTTCAATGACATTCGCACGCCACCGCGCCACAAAGGCTTCAAGCCCAAGCAAGGAAAGCCAGTTCATACAAACCCTCCCTGCAACGGTGCGATGACCTGACAACGATCAGCGGCGCGCAAGCAAAAAGCCTACCAAAGCCCCTACCGCCAGCGCTGCGCTGGCTACGCGCCAAGGCTCATCATGTGCATAACGATCGGCAGCAAGTGCCGCATCCTTGGCCTGGCGGGCAGCTTCCTGTGCGGCGCGCACTGCCGATTCACGCACCGAATGCATGCCGTCATCCAGACGCTGGCGAAGCACCTTGATCTCGGGAAAGGCGTCCAGATCCCTGCTGGCCAACAAGCCGCGCAGATCGGAAACCAGTTTTTCGAGTTCGCCCTGGGTGGTGGTGGTGTCAGAAGCAGTCATACATCCCTTTCATTGCAATAAGTGAGCAGCCATGCAGCACAGATGTTGCGCCGGCATAAGGACCATCTTAGCGACATGCCCAAAAACCTTTCATATCGCTTGGTCGCAAAACGTTACCAACAGACAAAACCTTAACGCAGGTCAAACCAAGTGACGCACATGGTCAGCGATGGCCAGTGCGCTGGTGAGGCCCGGAGACTCGATGCCAAAAAGATTCACCAGCCCTGGCACGCCATGGTCTCGCGGCCCCTGGATCAGAAAGTCCGCCGCGGGCGCACTGGCGCCATGAATCTTGGGGCGGATACCGGCATAGCCCGGTGCCAGCGCTCCGTCGCGCAAGTCAGGCCAGTATTTGCGTACTTCGGCGTAAAAGGCGTCACCCCGCGCCGGGTCGACCAGCAGGTCATCGGCCGAATCCACCCATTGCACATCCGGACCGAACTTGGCCTGCCCACCCAGATCCAGCGTCAGGTGTACCCCCAGGCCTGCCGCCTCTGGCACCGGGTAGATCAGGTGGCTAAAGGGGGCCTTTCCAGTCAGCGTGAAGTAACTGCCCTTGGCGAAGTGCGCTGCAGGAACATGGCGTGCGTCGAGCCCGGAGAACTGCCGGGCCAGGGACGGCGCATGCAACCCCGCGGCATTGACCACCGTGCGGGCTTGCAGCCGCGTGCCATCCTTAGCTTCTAAAAAAATAGCATCTTGCGCACACTTGGCAAGGGCTAGAGGCGAATTTAATGCCACAAGCCCCCCGGCATGCTCCAGATCACCTTGCAGGGCGAGCATGAGTGCGTGGCTGTCCACGATCCCTGTGCTGGGTGAATGCAGCGCCGCCACGCATTCAAGGGCGGGCTCCAACGCCCTGGCTGCATCGTGATCCAGCCACTGCAGATCCAGAACACCATTTGCCGCAGCACGCGCCTGAATCGACCGAAGGCCTGCCAACTGCTCCGGCGAAGTCGCCACCAGCAGCTTGCCGCAGCGGCGATGCGGCACGCCGTGGGCGGCGCAATAGGCGTACAAAAGATCACGGCCCTGAACGCACAGGCGAGCCTTGAGCGAGCCCGTGGGGTAATACAACCCGGCATGAATGACTTCGCTGTTGCGCGAACTGGTGCCCGTGCCAATGGCGTCCGCCGCCTCCAGCACCATCACCTCCCGCCCTTGCAGCGCCAGCGTGCGGGCCACGGCAAGGCCCACAACTCCCGCCCCCACCACTACGCAATCGACCTGGTCTGTCATCTTTGTGGTCCTTTGTTCAAGACAAGCAGCCTACTTTAAAGGCTGGCGCAGGGCGCTTTTGAAAAGCGACTCCCCAAAATTGTCACCCCCAACGGCTGCAACATCGAAAGCTCGCACGCAGCGGGTTGGCGCAGGCCACCACAGCCAGCACCGGCATTGCCTGAATGCGCATGTGCACCGAAGCCGGTCAAGATATTGTCTGTGTGCCCGATGGGAACGAGCCAAAGAAAAAGGGCCTGACATTTCTGCCAAGCCCTTGATTTCATTCGAAAAACTGGTGGGTGATACATGGATCGAACATGTGACCCCTGCCGTGTGAAGGCAGTGCTCTACCGCTGAGCTAATCACCCGTCGCACACCCCATTACAGGAATTGCGATGCTGTCAACAGACTTGGTGGGTGATACATGGATCGAACATGTGACCCCTGCCGTGTGAAGGCAGTGCTCTACCGCTGAGCTAATCACCCTTGTCGCTGTGACAGCCTTCAATTATGGCACAGCTTTTCAGACTGTCTGAGCGGATCGCCAAATTGTTTTGCCACCACTGGCCTTGTCGATCTGTGTCAAGACTTCACTGTGGGCCTGGGCTTCCTGCTCGCTGGCCTGGATCACGGCCAGGGTGAAGCTGCGCAGGTCGATCGGAACAAAATCGGCACAACCGCCGCCTTCCTGCGCATCGTCGATGATCAAGAGTGCATCCTGGCCCCGCGTGAGGTTGATGTACACGTCGGCAAGCAGCTCGGCATCGAGCAAGGCGCCGTGCAGCGTGCGGCTGGAGTTGTCCACACCCAAGCGGTCACACAATGCGTCAAGCGAATTGCGTTTGCCAGGATAGAGCTCCTTGGCCATGGCCAGGGTGTCGGTAACGCTGTCAACAAAGCTGCGAAACGCGGGGCGCCCCGCCAGTTCCAGCTCCTTGTTCAGGAAACTCACGTCAAACGCCGCGTTGTGGATGATGATCTCGGCGCCCTGCAGATAATCAAGCAACTCATCCGCCACGGCTGCAAACTTGGGCTTGTCCTTCAGGAACTCGTTGCTGATGCCGTGCACCCTTAGCGCGTCCTCGTGGCTGTCGCGCTCAGGGTTCAGGTAAAAATGCTTGTTGTTGCCCGTGAGCTTGCGTGCCACGAGCTCCACGCAGCCAATTTCAATGATGCGGTCGCCCCCTTCGGCGGACAGACCGGTGGTTTCCGTATCGAGAACTATCTGGCGTGACATCAGGCCTCCCGAGGTGCGCGCGCTGCGCGGCGCTGGGCATTCATGCGGCGCTGCCAATGAGCACGGTGCATTTCAGTGGTTTTCCTTGGCATGGTTGATGGAATATTTGGGAATCTCCACCACCAAGTCTTTCTGCGCGATGATCGCCTGGCACGAGAGGCGCGACTGGGGTTCCAGCCCCCAGGCGCGGTCGAGCAAATCCTCTTCTTCTTCCTCAGCCTCGTTGAGCGAGTCGATGCCCGCGCGCACAATGACGTGGCAGGTGGTGCACGCACAGCTCATGTCGCAGGCATGCTCGATGTTGATGTGGTTTTCCAGCAGCGCTTCGCAGATGGACGTGCCCGCAGGTGCATTGATCTCGGCGCCAGAGGGGCAATATTCAGGATGGGGCAGTATCTTGATGACGGGCATGGCGTCGCTTTTATAGACAGGTCTTGCACAACCGGTGCCGCATCCCCACGGGATACTTCGCCAAAATCAGCGACTGGACACCTGCGTTGATGCAGACCATGGTGGGTTAAAGGGTTTGCACGTTTTTTCCGGCCAGGGCCTGCCGAATGCCGCGGTTCATGCGCTGCGCGGCAAAGGCTTCTGTGCCCTTGGCAAGGGCCTGGGTGGCTGCTTCAATGACGGCAGCATCGTCGCAATCGCGCTGCGTGGCCAAAGCCGCCATCAAGGCATCGATATCGGCGCGCTCTGACGCAGACAACACGTCGCCATCGGAGTCAAGGGCGCTCTGGGTGGCAATCAGCATGCGATCGGCATCCACGCGCGCCTCCACCACGGCCCGTGCGTGCATGTCCTGCGCTGCGGTGGCAAAACCATCCTGCAGCATCCGGGCGATCTGGTCGTCCGACAGGCCGTAGGAAGGCTTCACATCAATCCGGGCCTCTACACCACTGCCCTGCTCTCTGGCATTCACGCTCAAAAGGCCATCGGCATCGACCGTGAAGGTAACGCGGATACGGGCCGCGCCTGCCGCCATGGGCGGGATGCCACGCAATTCAAACCGCGCAAGGCTGCGGCAATCCTGCACCAGATCGCGCTCACCCTGCACCACATGGATGGCCAGTGCCGTCTGGCCGTCCTTGTAGGTGGTGAAATCCTGCGCCTTGGCGGTAGGAATGGTTTCATTGCGGGCCACGATGCGCTCTACCAAGCCACCCATGGTCTCAATACCCAGCGAGAGGGGAATCACGTCGAGCAGCAACAAATCTCCCGCCGTGTTGTTGCCCGCCAGCTGGTTGGCCTGAATGGCGGCTCCCAGTGCAACCACCTCATCCGGGTTGAGATTGGTCAGGGGTTCCTTGCCAAAAAACTCGGCTGCTGCGCGCTGCACCTGGGGCATGCGGGTGGAGCCGCCCACCATGACTACGCCCTGCACGTCATCGCGCACAAGCTTGGCATCGCGCATCACGCGGCGCACAGCGGCCATTGAGCGAGCGGTCAACTCGGCGGTAACCGCTTCAAAATCTGATTTTTTTACATCAAAATGCACTCTTCCGCCCGTCAAATCAGCGGTAAGCGCTACCATTTCAGTAGCTGTCAATGCCTCTTTGCAGGCTCTGGCTGCCATACGGATGGCGGCCTTGTCGTCGGGGGTGTCGGCGGTCAGACCCTGCTGCTGAAGCACCCAGTTGGCAAGCGCCGCGTCATAGTCGTCGCCGCCCAAAGCAGAATCGCCACCCGTGGCGATCACTTCAAAAACACCTTGCGTCAGACGCAAAACCGAAATGTCGAAGGTTCCACCGCCCAGGTCGTAAACGGCATAGACGCCTTCGCTGGCGTTATCAAGGCCATAGGCAATGGCCGCCGCGGTGGGCTCATTGATCAGGCGCAGCAGATGGATTCCCGCCAGCTTGGCCGCATCCTTGGTGGCCTGGCGCTGGGCGTCATCGAAATAAGCCGGCACAGTAATGACCGCACCGTACAGATCGTCATTGAAGGTGTCTTCGGCGCGGTAACGCAGCGTGGCCAATATCTCGGCACTGATTTCGACCGGTGACTTGATGCCACCCGCCGTCACCACACTGACCATGCCACCAGCGTTGTTGCCGGGGTTGTGGACAAACTCGTAGGGCAGCTCTTCTGCCTGCGCCACGTCCTGCAGGCCGCGGCCCATGAAGCGCTTGGCCGAGGCAATAGTGTTGCGGGCATCACTGGACTGTGCCGCCACCGCATCGTAGCCAATCTGCCGCCCACCCTGCTCCAGGTAACGCACCACAGAAGGCAACAGGACACGCCCTTCATCATCGGGCAGGCACTCGGCCACGCCGTTGCGCACAGCGGCCACCAGTGAATGCGTGGTGCCCAAATCAATGCCAACCGCGATGCGCCGCTGGTGCGGATCCGGGGATTGCCCGGGTTCGGAAATCTGCAAAAGCGCCATGGAAATTCTGTGTTCTACGTAATGAAGCCCCGCCCCGCGGAAAATGCCTCGAAAAGGGGTTGTGCCTCTATTGTCCCAGTTGATCCCGACGACGCTCGATATCGTCGGCAAATCGCGCAATGAACATGAGGGCTCTGACCTGCCGCGCGGCACCGGCATAGTCTGCCTGCTGATCGAGCAATTGTCCGCACAGGGCCAGCGCTTCGCCACGTGCCTGCTGCACACCCTCATCCAGGGCGTCCAGCTCGGCTGCCGACCGCGCTTCCTCCAGCGATTCGCGCCATTCCATCTGTTGAATCAAAAAGGCTGTCGGCATGGCCGTGTTGTCTTCGGCCTGAATGGGCGCGCCATGCAGTTCGCACAGGTAGGCGGCGCGGCGCATCGGGTCTTTCAGGCGCTGATAGGCCTCGTTGATGCGAACCGACCATTGCATGGCCACACGCTGGGCTGCGGCCCCTTGTGCGGCAAATTTATCAGGGTGCGCCTCGCGCTGCAGCTCTTTCCAGCGTGCATCCAGTGCCGCCCGGTCCTGGGCGAAGCGTTGCGGCACGCCAAACAGTTCAAAATCGTCAGATTGCAGATTCATGCCCACACCAGGTCACACCGGATCAATAAAAAACCGCCAGCACAGAGTGCGATGGCGGTTGGATGGCAGCGCAGCAGAAGGCTTCAAACCCGAAAACTCTCTCCACAGCCACAGCGGTCCCGTTCATTGGGATTGTTGAACTTGAAGCCTTCGTTCAGGCCTTCACGCACAAAATCCAGCTCGGTACCGTCAATGTAGGCCAGGCTCTTGGGATCAATCAGCACCTTGACGCCGTGGTTCTCGAAAACGATGTCTTCCGGCTCGGAATCGTCCACATATTCGAGCTTGTATGCCAGTCCGGAGCATCCGGTGGTTTTTACCCCCAGGCGCACACCCAAACCCTTGCCGCGGCGCGCAAGGTAACGGGTGACGTGCCGGGCAGCCGCTTCAGTCAGCGTGATGGCCATGGTCAGACTGCAGCCACCGCGCTGTTGTGCTTGGCCTTGTAGTCGTTTACCGCCGCCTTGATGGCGTCTTCGGCCAGGATGGAGCAGTGGATTTTGACGGGCGGCAGGGCCAGCTCTTCGGCAATTTCGCTGTTTTTCAGCGCTGCCGCTTCGTCCAGCGTTTTGCCTTTCACCCATTCGGTCACAAGCGAGGACGAGGCAATGGCCGAACCGCAGCCGTAGGTCTTGAAGCGCGCATCTTCGATCACCCCGGTTTCAGGGTTCACCTTGATCTGCAGCTTCATCACGTCGCCGCAAGCGGGTGCGCCCACCATGCCGGTGCCCACCGAATCATCACCTTTGTCGAACGAGCCCACATTGCGGGGGTTTTCGTAATGGTCAACCACTTTGTCTGAGTAAGCCATGATGTGTACCTCTTCAATTCTTCAGGGATTCAGTGTGCAGCCCATTGGATGGTGCTGATGTCGATGCCGTCCTTGTACATCTCCCACAAGGGACTGAGCTCACGCAATCGGGCCACGTTTTCACGGATGGTGCCAATGGCGTAATCGATCTCTTCTTCGGTGGTGAAACGGCCGATGGTCATGCGCAGGCTGCTGTGCGCCAGTTCGTCGCTGCGGCCCAGGGCGCGCAAGACATAGCTGGGTTCCAGGCTGGCAGAAGTGCAAGCCGAGCCCGACGACACGGCCAGGCCCTTGATACCCATGATCAGGGATTCGCCCTCGACGAAGTTGAAGCTCATGTTCAAGTTCTGCGGTACCCGACGCTCCAGGCTGCCATTGATAAACACCTGTTCGATGTCCTTCAAGCCATCCAGCAGGCGCTGCTGCAGCGCCTTGGCCTTGGCATTGCTCTCGGCCATTTCTTCCTTGGCGATGCGAAAGGCCTCGCCCATGCCCACGATCTGGTGCGTAGGCAGCGTGCCCGAGCGCATGCCGCGCTCATGGCCACCGCCGTGCATCTGCGCTTCCAGGCGCACACGGGGCTTGCGGCGCACAAACAAGGCGCCCACGCCCTTGGGGCCATAGGTCTTGTGGGCGGTCATGCTCATCAGATCAATGGGCAACACATTCATGTCGATCTCGACTCGGCCCGTAGCCTGCGCGGCATCCACGTGCAGCAGGATGCCTTTTTCGCGGCACAACGCACCAATGGCCGGAATGTCCTGGATCACGCCGATTTCGTTGTTCACGAACAGGATGCTGATCAGGATGGTGTCGGGACGAATGGCAGCCTTCAGGGCATCCATGTTCACCAGTCCATCTTCCTGGACATCCAGGTAAGTCACATCAAACCCCTGGCGCTCCAGCTCGCGCATGGTGTCCAGCACGGCCTTGTGTTCGGTCTTGAGGGTGATGAGGTGCTTGCCCTTGCCCTGGTAGAAGTGGGCAGCGCCCTTCAAGGCCAGGTTGATGGACTCAGTGGCACCGCTGGTCCAGACGATTTCGCGGGGGTCTGCACCAATCAGATCGGCCACTTGCACACGCGCCTTCTCCACCGCCTCTTCGGCTTCCCAGCCCCAGGCGTGGCTGCGGGATGCCGGGTTGCCAAAGTGCTCGCGCAGCCATGGGATCATGGCATCCACAACGCGTGAATCGACCGGAGTGGTGGCGCCGTAATCGAGATAAATGGGGAAATGCGGGGTCATGTCCATGGCTGGCTCAGTAAAAGTTTCTGGCTGGCAACAAAAAGCTATGCAATCAAAATCGTTCAGGGCGCGGCTGGCCCCAGGACCGAAACAGGTGGCAATCAGCTCAGGATTTTGCGAACACGTTACCCAGTGCAAAGACCGAGTTGGGTGCGTTCACGCGGATGGGCTTGACCACTGGTGTGGTCGAAATGGCGCGCCGTGCCATGGGCTTGTCCTCAATCTGAACTCCCTTGGCAAGCTGCTCGTCCACCAGTTTCTGCAGCGTGACGGAATCCAGAAATTCCACCATGCGCTGGTTGAGCGAAGCCCAAAGTTCGTGCGTCATGCAGCGTCCGGCTTCGCCCAGGCAATTTTCCTTGCCACCACACTGCGTGGCATCAATGGGTTCGTCCACCGACACAATGATGTCTGCCACCGTGATGTCACCGGCCTTGCGGGCCAGCGTGTAGCCGCCGCCTGGGCCACGGGTCGATTCGACGAGCTCGTGGCGACGCAGCTTGCCAAAGAGTTGCTCCAGGTACGACAGCGAAATCTGCTGCCGCTGGCTGATGGCCGCCAGAGTGACGGGACCATTGTTCTGGCGCAAAGCCAGGTCAATCATGGCGGTGACCGCAAAACGGCCTTTGGTTGTGAGACGCATCGCAAGCTCCTTGTGTAGGCTTGTTCGTTATAAATACTGCTGACACTGGCAAATGCACTGCGTCAGCACCGTCTCCGCCCCTTACCCCCGTTCAGCCTTCTGATGCGGGGCCCTTCATCGTTGGGCTCTGTTCTTGAGTGTTTTGTGAGAGTATAACACAAATCCCTATCGAATTTGTCGGGTTAAAAAACCAACAAGTCACTATTCCACTGTTTGGTTTTTTCGCCTCGGAGTGACGGACATCAAAGAGCGATCGAATCACTGCCATGCGCACCAAAGGCCTGATCCTTGAGTCGCGTCAATTGGTCTCGCACCCGCGCTGCCTGCTCGAACTCCAGATTGCGCGCGTGCTCCAGCATGAGCTTTTCGAGCCGTTTGATCTCCCGCGCCACATCTTTCTCTGACATGTCTTCCACCTGCGCACGCTGCATGGCTTCCTGCTCCAGCCGCTCAGCATCTTTGCCCGCCTTCTCGCTGTAAACGCCGTCAATCAGGTCTCTTACCCGCTTGACAATGCTGCGCGGCGTGATTCCGTGGGCCTCGTTGTGTGCGATCTGCTTGATGCGTCGGCGTTCCGTCTCGCCCATGGCTTTTTTCATGGACTCGGTGATGCGATCTGCATACAGGATGGCGCGGCCGTTGAGATTGCGCGCCGCGCGGCCAATAGTCTGGATCAGGCTGCGCTCTGCACGCAGGAAGCCTTCCTTGTCCGCATCGAGGATGGCCACCAGCGACACCTCGGGAATGTCGAGCCCTTCGCGCAGCAGATTGATACCCACAAGCACATCAAACGCGCCCAGGCGCAGGTCACGAATGATCTCCACGCGCTCCACCGTGTCCACATCGCTGTGCAGGTAGCGCACCTTCACGCCGTTGTCGGTGAGGTAGTCGGTCAGCTGCTCTGCCATGCGCTTGGTGAGCGTGGTGATGAGTACGCGCTCGTGCTTTTCTGCGCGAATGCGTATTTCTTGAAGCACATCATCCACCTGGTGCGTGGCCGGGCGCACCTCAACCACCGGGTCCACCAGGCCTGTGGGCCGCACCACCTGGTCCACGATCTGGCCTGAGTGCGTCTTTTCGTAGTCGGCGGGTGTGGCCGATACAAAAATGACCTGCCGCATGCGCTGCTCGAACTCCTCAAACTTCAGCGGCCGGTTGTCCAGCGCCGAAGGCAGGCGAAAACCATATTCGACCAGCGTGGTCTTGCGCGAGCGATCGCCGCTGTACATGGCGTTGAGCTGGCCAATCATCTGGTGGCTCTCGTCCAGGAACATGATGGCGTTCTTGGGCATGTAGTCGGTCAGCGTGCTGGGTGGGTCGCCCGGCGCGGCGCCCGACAGGTGGCGCGTGTAGTTTTCAATACCCTTGCAGTGCCCCACTTCGCTGAGCATTTCCAGATCAAACCGCGTGCGCTGCTCCAGGCGCTGGGCCTCCACCAGCTTGCCGTCGGCCACCAGTTGCTTCAGTCGTTCGGCCAGTTCTACCTTGATGGTCTCTACCGCCCCCAGCACCTTGTCGCGCGGCGTCACATAGTGGCTGCTGGGGTACACCGTAAAACGCGGAATCTTCTGCTTGACGCGGCCCGTGAGCGGGTCAAACAGCTGCAGGCTCTCCACTTCGTCATCAAACAGCTCGATGCGGATGGCCAGCTCGGAATGCTCTGCCGGGAATACGTCGATGGTGTCGCCGCGCACGCGGAACTTGCCCCGGCTGAAATCCGCCTCATTGCGCTGGTATTGCATGCGGATAAGCTGGGCAATCACGTCCCGCTGGCCCAGCTTGTCGCCGGTGCGCAGCGTCATCACCATGCGGTGGTAGCTTTCGGGCTCGCCAATACCGTAGATGGCCGACACCGTGGCCACAATCACCACATCGCGCCGCTCCATGAGGCTCTTGGTGCAACTGAGCCGCATTTGCTCGATGTGCTCGTTGATGGCGCTGTCTTTCTCGATGAACAGGTCGCGCTGGGGCACATAGGCCTCGGGCTGGTAGTAGTCGTAGTAGCTCACAAAGTACTCGACCGCGTTCTTGGGGAAGAACTCTCGAAATTCGCTGTACAGCTGCGCGGCCAGCGTCTTGTTGGGCGCAAAGATGATGGCCGGGCGCCCCATGCGGGCAATCACATTGGCCATGGTGAAGGTCTTACCCGAGCCCGTCACGCCCAGCAGCGTCTGAAAGGTCTCGCCGTCGTTCAGCCCCTCCACCAGCTTGTTGATGGCCTCAGGCTGGTCGCCCGCAGGCGGGTACGGCTGGAACAGCTCGAACGGCGAATCGGGGAAACGGACGAACTCGCCGTCGTGCTTTTCGGTGATGACTTCTGTGATATCCGGCATGGGGGCGGTCAACAATGGGAGTTAGCGGGCCGTTAAAATCAGCCCAACCCGGCACAGTACACCACGCCCGGATTCTTCGCTACTGACAACCTTTCAAGGATTTTCATGTCTCTTTTCACCGCCGTCGAAATGGCCCCCCGCGACCCCATCCTGGGCCTCAACGAGCAATTCAACGCCGACACCAACCCCAACAAGGTCAACCTGGGTGTTGGCGTTTATTTCGACGACAACGGCAAGCTGCCCCTGCTGCAATGCGTGCAGGCCGCCGAAAAGACCATGATGTCCACGCCTACCGCACGCGGCTACCTGCCTATCGACGGCATCGTGGCCTATGACAACGCCGTCAAGAGCCTGGTGTTCGGTGCCGACAGCGAGCCCGTGCAGTCAGGCCGCGTGGCCACCGTGCAGGCCATTGGCGGCACTGGCGGCCTGAAGATTGGCGCCGACTTCCTGAAGAAACTCAGCCCCGACGCCAAGGTACTGATCTCGGACCCCAGCTGGGAAAACCACCGTGCGCTGTTTACCAACGCCGGTTTCGAAGTGGGCACCTATGCTTACTACGACGCCGAAAAGCGCGGCGTCAACTTTGACGGCTTTCTGGCCAGCCTGAACGCAGCCGCGCCCGGCACCATCGTGGTGCTGCACGCTTGCTGCCACAACCCCACCGGCTACGACATCACGCCCGCGCAGTGGGACCAGGTCATCGCCGCCGTCAAGGCCAAGAACCTCACGCCTTTCCTCGACATGGCCTACCAGGGCTTCGGCCACGGCATCGCCGAAGACGGCGCCGTGATCGGCAAGTTTGTGGCCGCTGGCCTCAACTTCTTTGTCTCTACCTCGTTCAGCAAGAGCTTCAGCCTGTATGGCGAGCGCGTGGGCGGCCTGTCGGTGCTGTGCGCCGACAAGGAAGAAGCCGGCCGCGTGCTGAGCCAGCTCAAGATCGTCATCCGCACCAACTACTCCAACCCGCCCATCCACGGCGGTGCCGTGGTGGCCGCCGTGCTGAACAACCCCGAGCTGCGCGCGATGTGGGAAAAAGAGCTGGGTGAAATGCGCGTGCGCATCAAGGCCATGCGCCAAAAGCTCGTCGATGGCCTGAAGGCCGCTGGCGTGAAGCAGGACATGTCCTTCATCACGCAGCAGATCGGCATGTTCAGCTACTCGGGCCTCACCAAGGACCAGATGGTGCGCCTGCGCAGCGAGTTCGGCGTGTATGGCACCGACACCGGCCGCATGTGCGTGGCTGCGCTCAACAGCAAGAACATCGATTACGTCTGCCAGGCCATTGCCAAGGTGATGTAAGCGCTACAGTGGCGCTGCCCCCAAGCCGCCCCCGGGCGGCTTTTTTATGGTCAAAAGCGGCCCTGGCGACCGTCCGCAAAGCGCTAGCAGCTATTTAATATATAGCACTCAACGGAGACCCCATCCCATGACGCCCCTTCGCCCACTGCAAGGCACCCGCATCCTGAGCCTGGCGCTCAACCTGCCCGGTCCTGCCGCCCTGCTGCGCTGCGCGCACCTGGGGGCAGAGTGCACCAAGCTCGAACCCCTGCCAGCGCCCGGCCACACCAGCGCAGACCCCATGGGCATCTACAGCCCGGCGGCCTATGGCGAGCTGCACCAGGGCGTGCGCGTGCTGCACGCCCAGCTCAAGACCGACGAAGGCCAGGCCGCGCTGCACGCCGAGCTGGCACGCACCGACGTGCTGATCACCTCCTTTCGCCCCTCGGCGCTGGTCAAGCTGGGGCTGGGCTGGGAGGCGCTGCAGGCGCGCTACCCGCGCCTTTCGCTGGTGCGCATCGTGGGCGCGCTGGGCGAGCGTGCCGAAGAACCCGGCCACGACCTCACCTACCAGGCCGAGGCCGGGCTGCTGACCGGCCCGCAGGTGCCGCCCACGCTGTTTGCCGACATGGCAGGCGCGCTGATGGCGAGCGAAGCCGTGCTGCAGGCCCTGCTGGCGCGCGGCCAGCAGGGCGCGGGCGTGTGCATCGACGTGGGCCTGGCCGAAGCCGCGCAGTGGTTGGCCCTGCCCTTGCACTGGGGCCTGACCACCCCGCAGGGCGACGTGGGCGGCGCACACGCGGGCTACCGCATTTACCCCTGCCAGGATGGCCGCGTGGCCGTGGCTGCGCTGGAGCCCCACTTCGCCGCCCGCCTGTGCGAGGCCGCGGGCCTGCCTGCCGCAGGCACCATGGAGCACCTGCGCAACCCCGCCACGCACGAGGCCATTGCCCGCTTCCTGAAGGGTCAGACCCGCGCGCAGCTCAACGCACTGGCGCACGCCAAAGACATTCCGCTGCACACCCTGGCTTAGAACTTGTCCGTAGTCGGGCAACGCAAACCCATGCCAAAGCAGGGAACCGTGGTGCGCTGGAATGCCGAGCGCGCCTTTGGCTTCATCCGCAGCCAGGGCTCGGCTGCCGATGTTTTCTTTCACATCCGTGACTTCCGGGGCACCACACCGCCGCGCGAAGGCCTGACCGTGGTCTTTGAAGAAATCCATGGGGGTGGCAAGGGCCCGCGCGCCATGGCGGTGCAGGCCGCAGGCGCGCAAAGCGCCCCATCTGGCAACCGTGGCAGCCAAGCCCGGCGTGCACGCCGCCCAGAACCAACCCGCACAGGCCACAGCACAGGCCGCACCGCAACAGCCGCGAGCACGCCACGCACGCGCCGCAAAACCGCCCCTGCCGCGCCTGCGGGAGCCGCCCTGGCCTATGGCCTGATGCTGGCGTGGGCGGCGTTGGTGGCCTGGGCCGTGTGGACGCGGCACCTGCCACTGTGGACCGTGGCGGCACTGGCGGGCTTGAACCTGGCCACGTTGTGGCTCTATGCGGCAGACAAAAACGCCGCACGCCGGGGCCAGTGGCGCATCGCAGAAAAGCAGCTGCACCTGCTGTCGCTGCTCGGCGGCTGGCCCGCCGCCTGGCTGGCCCAGCAAAATATGCGCCACAAATCCAGCAAGACCGCGTTTCGCGCGGTCTACTGGGCAACCATCGTGCTGCACTGGGCCGCGCTGGCAGGGTTTCTGCACTGGGTGGGCGCGTTCCAACCCTGGCTCTGATTGCGCAGCGCGCCAAGGCGCCGCGCTTTCACTACTGATTCAATAGCTATCAGCGCTTGCTGGTATTGGGCTTTTGCAGTTTTTTACCCTGAGTACCTGCCCGTGGCGGCAAGCCCGTGTGCTGGGTCAGGATCTGGCCCGGCTTGGGTCCCGCCTTGGATGACACCTTCTCAGTCACCATGGACGGAATGGTGAGGAAATTGTCTTTCTTGCGCGACGCGCAGCCGCCACCCGTGTTCAAGGGCTGGAAGGTCGGAATCAGGTGGTGCTTGCCGTTGCCAATGAGGTCGGCGCGGCCCATGCTTTTGAGCGCCTCGCGCAGCAGCGGCCAGTTGGCCGGGTCGTGGTAGCGCAAAAAGGCCTTGTGCAGGCGGCGGCGCTTTTCACCGCGCACCACGTCCACCTTTTCGCCACGTTCGTCACGGTGGATGCCCTTGAGCGGGTTGAGCCGGGTGTGGAACATGGTCGTGGCCGTGGCCATGGGGCTGGGGTAGAAGGTCTGCACCTGATCGGCCCGAAAGCCGTTCTTCTTGAGCCAGATGGCGAGGTTCATCATGTCCTCGTCACTGGTGCCGGGGTGGGCAGCAATGAAGTACGGGATCAGGAACTGCTTCTTGCCCGCCTCCGCCGTGTACTTCTCGAACATCACCTTGAACTTGTCGTAGTTGCCGATGCCCGGCTTCATCATCTTGGTGAGCGGGCCGGCCTCGGTGTGCTCGGGGGCGATCTTCAGGTAGCCGCCCACATGGTGCTGCACCAGTTCCTTCACATATTCGGGCGACTGGATGGCCAGGTCGTAGCGCAGGCCCGAGCCGATGAGGATCTTCTTCACGCCCTTGATCTCGCGGCCGCGCCGGTAAATCTTGATGAGCGGGTCGTGGTTGGTGGTGAGGTTCTGGCAGATGCCGGGGTAAACGCAGCTGGGCTTGCGGCAGGCGGCCTCGATCTCGGGCGTGCTGCAGCCCAGGCGGTACATGTTGGCCGTGGGGCCACCCAGGTCGGAGATGGTGCCGGTGAAGCCCTGCACCTTGTCGCGCACGTCCTCGATCTCGCGAATGATGGAGTCTTCCGAGCGGCTCTGGATGATGCGCCCCTCGTGCTCGGTGATCGAGCAAAAGGTGCAGCCACCGAAGCAGCCGCGCATGATGTTGATGGAAAAGCGGATCATCTCCCACGCCGGGATCTTGGTCGCGCCGTCGTGGCGGCCGCGCTCGTCTGCGTAGCGCGGGTGCGGGCTGCGCGCGTAGGGCAGGTCAAAGATGTAGTCCATCTCGGCCGTGGTGAGCGGGATGGGCGGCGGGTTGAGCCACACATCGCGCGCGGTGGTGCCCTCGCCGTGCGCCTGCACCATGGCGCGGGCGTTGCCGGGGTTGGTTTCGAGGTGCATCACACGGTTGGCATGGGCATAAAGCACTTCGTCGCTCTTGACCTGTTCGTAGCTGGGCAGGCGGATGACCGTGCGCTCCAGCGGCGGCAGCTTGCGCTTGCCCATCAACGCCGGGTTGGGCACAAAAGTGAGCTTGTGCGTGCCGTCGCTGGCAGGTTTTGCATCATTTTGGCCACTAGCCCTTGCTGGCTGTGCGCCATCAGCTATCGAAATAGTAGTATCCGGGCCGCTGCAGCTCCCGCCCGCTGCGGCGGCCTGCTCGCTGGTCGTCTGGTAGGGGTTGATGTGTGCTTCCACCGGGCCGGGCTGGTCCACCTCGGATGAGTCGATTTCAAACCAGCCCTCGGGCGTGGTGCGGCGCACAAAGGCGGTGCCGCGCACATCGGTGATGTTTTCGACCGGCTCGCGCGCCGCCAGGCGGTGCGCCACCTCGACCAGCGCACGCTCGGCGTTGCCATACAGCAGCAGGTCGCACTTGGCATCCACCACGATGGAACGGCGCACCTTGTCGCTCCAGTAGTCGTAATGCGCAATGCGGCGCAGACTGCCTTCGATGCCCCCGAGCACGATGGGCACCTCTTTATAGGCCTCGCGGCAGCGCTGGCTGTAGACGATGGCGGCGCGGTCGGGGCGGCGATTGCCTTCGGCGCCCGGGGTGTAGGCATCATCGCTGCGGATCTTGCGGTCGGCCGTGTAGCGATTGATCATCGAATCCATGTTCCCGGCCGTCACGCCCCAGAACAGGTTGGGCTTGCCCAGCGCCTTGAACGGCTCGGCACTTTGCCAGTCGGGCTGCGCAATGATGCCCACGCGGAAACCCTGGGCTTCGAGCGTGCGGCCAATCACGGCCATGCCAAAACTCGGGTGGTCCACGTAGGCGTCCCCGGTGACCAGAACGATGTCGCAACTGTCCCAGCCCAGCTGCTCCATCTCGGCGCGGCTCATGGGCAGGAACGGCGCCGTGCCGAACCGCTTGGCCCAGAACGGGCGGTAGCTGGTGATCGGCTTGGCCGCACGCGGAAACAGGGAGACGTCGACGAAGGCGTTCATGCGAGGGGGAAGTGCGGCCGCCCATGGGCGGGTGGGC
>NZ_QOZT01000031.1:0-37384 GCF_003345135.1 Acidovorax sp. BoFeN1 | reverse complement strand
AAGGGCGGAAATCGGGCCTCAGCGCCCCGCGAACTGCCCAAATGGGCCGCGCGAGAGGCATAAAAGTCCAAAAAACTGCGTCATCCAGGTTTGCGCGGAAATTTTCGACGGCTTGTTCAGCGTAGCCCTAAGCTCGCGATCTCGGGCTCGTTGTGGCGCAGCAGGTCGATGGTGCTGCCGAAGAACACGGTGCCACTGTCAGGCCGCGTCTTGCCGGTGATGATGTCCATCATCGTGGTCTTGCCCGCACCGTTGGGGCCGATGATGCAGCGCAGCTCGCCCGGGGCGATATCGAGGCTCAGGCCGTTGATGGCCTTGAAGCCGTCAAAGCTCACGTTCACGTCTTCGAGGTACAGGATGCGGCCGTGGGTCACGTCCACCTCGCCGGGCGTGGCAATGCGCGAGAAGCCCGCAGCGCGACCGCCGGATTCGGTCTGGCCCGGTGCAGCGGGAGCCCGCGTGCCCTGAATGCGCCGCGCGCCTTCGTCCATCAGATCGGGCGTCATGGCACGGCTCCTTCGGTCTTCTTGTTCTTCTTCAACTCCTTCACCAGGCCCACCACGCCCCCCGACTTGCGCAGCAAGCCGACGATTCCATTTGGCAGGAACAGCGTGACGGCAATGAACAGCGCGCCCAGAAAGTACAGCCAGAACTCCGGCGCCGTCACCGTGAGCCAGCTCTTGGCGCCGTTGACGATGAAGGCCCCCACGATGGGCCCGATCAGCGTGGCGCGGCCACCCACGGCCGCCCACACTGCTATCTCGATGGAGTTGGCGGCGCTCATCTCGCCGGGGTTGATGATGCCGACCTGGGGCACATACAGCGCGCCTGCCACGCCACACATCATGGCGCTGATGGTCCAGATGGTGAGCTTGTAGGGCAGCGGCGAGTAGCCCGAGAACATGACACGGCTCTCTGCATCACGCACGGCCTGCAGCACGCGGCCGAACTTGCTGCGCACCAGCCAGCGCGCCAGCAAAAAGAACCCCAGCAGCGCCAGCCCCGTCAGCACAAACAGCAGCATGCGCATGGTCGGAGTGGCAATGGGCGTGCCCAGGATGCGCTTGAAGTCGGTGAAGCCGTTGTTGCCGCCAAAGCCCGTTTCGTTGCGGAAGAACAGCAGCATGGCCGCGTAGGTCATGGCCTGCGTGATGATGGAGAAATACACACCCTTGATGCGCGAGCGGAAGGCGAAATAGCCGAACACAAACGCAATCACGCCCGGCACGGCCACGATGAGGATCAGCGTGGCGATGAAGCTGTCGGACAGCGCCCAGTGCCAGGGCAGCTCCTTCCAGTCGAGGAACACCATGAAGTCGGGCAGGTCGCTCTTGTAGTTGCCGTCGCGGCCAATCTGGCGCATGAGGTACATGCCCATCACGTAGCCACCCAGCGCAAAGAACAGGCCGTGGCCCAGGCTGAGGATGCCTGTGTAGCCCCAGATGAGGTCCATGGCCAGCGCACAGATGGCGTAGCACATGATCTTGCCGAGCAGCGCCACGGCGTAGTCCGACAGGTGGAACAGGCTGCCTGCAGGCACCCACAGGTTGAGCACGGGTGCGACGGCGCACACCACGATGAGCGCCACGATGAAGGCCGACCAGCCACCGCGCGTGAGCAGCGGCGCCGGTGCGGGCAGTTGGATGGGTGTTGGAGAGGGAGTAGTCATGGTGTGTCTCTGATGGCCACTCAATCAGCGGTGCGCCCTTTGACCGCGAAGATGCCCTGCGGCCGCTTCTGGATGAAGATGATGATGAACACCAGCACCGCAATCTTGGCCAGCACAGCGCCCGCCCAACCTTCGAGGAACTTGTTCAAAATGCCCAGACCCAGCGCGGCATACACGGTGCCCGCCAGCTGGCCCACGCCGCCCAGCACCACCACCATGAAGGCGTCGACGATGTAGCTCTGGCCCAGGTCAGGGCCCACATTGCCCACCTGGCTCAGCGCGCAACCGGCCAGGCCCGCAATGCCCGAGCCCAGCGCGAAGGCCATGGTGTCGATGCGTGCGGTGTTGACGCCCATGCAGGACGCAATGGGGCGGTTTTGCGTGACGCCGCGCACGAACAGGCCCAGACGCGTGCGGCCGATCAGGTAGCCCATGCCCAGCAGCACGGCAATCGCAAAGCCGATGATGACCAAGCGGTTGTAGGGCAGCGTGAGGTTGGAGAGCACCTGTACGCCACCGCTCATCCACGCGGGGTTTTCCACGCCCACGTTCTGCGCGCCAAAAATCGTGCGCACCAGCTGCATCAGCACCAGGCTGATGCCCCAGGTGGCGAGCAGTGTCTCCAGCGGGCGGCCATACAGAAAGCGCAGCACGCCACGCTCCAGCACAGCACCCACACTGGCCGAAGCCGCAAACGCCAGCGGCAGCGCGGCGACCAGGTACCAGTCAAACGCGCCCGGAAAATACTTCTGGAAGATGCCTTGCACCACATAGGTGGCGTAGGCACCGATCATCATCAGCTCGCCATGGGCCATGTTGATCACACCCATCAGGCCGTAGGTGATGGCCAGGCCCAAGGCGACGAGCAGCAGGATGCTGCCCAGGCTGATGCCCGAGAACGCTGCGCCCAGGCGCTCGCCCCAAGCGAGTTTTTCGTCCAGCGCTTTGAGGGCGGTTTGCAGTGCGGCCTTGACCTTGGGGTCTTCCTCCACGGTGGCGCGTTCGTTCAGCAGCAGGCGTGTGTCGGGCGTGGCGCTGGCCGACAGCGCCTCGGCAGCAGCCATGCGCTGGGCGGCATCGTCGCTGCCCAGCAGCGTGGCGGCGCGGGCCAGTTCCAGCTGGGTCTTGATCCGCTCGTTGGTCTCTTGCGCCAAGGCCTTGTCCAGCAGCGGCAGGCGGCCCGCATCGGGCTCCTTGGTCAGCGCGCGGGCAGCGGCCAGGCGCTGGGTTTCGTCCTTGCCAAACAGAGCCAGGCCCGCCAGGGCCGTGTCGATCTCGCCGCGCATGCGGTTGTTGTTGATGATGTCTTCGGCATCGGCGGGCACGGGCACCTCGGCACCGGTGACAGGGTCGATGCCCTTGTCATCGCGCACGATCAGCGCCTTGCCTTCTGCGACTTTCACCGCATCGTCGGCCAGCGCCTGCAGGAAGGCAGCGGTGCGTTCGCTGGGCTCGACCACGGCCTGCTGCACGGCGGCCACACGGTCGTCGGTTTCGCCGGAGGCCATGGCCAGGGCTTGCTCGGCGGTGAGTGCGTTCGCTTGAACCGTGGCACACAAAAGTATGCAGGCAAGCAGCCAGGAAAATAGTGAGGAAAGCATGGAAGGGCCAGTCGGTCAAAAGGCGGTCGGCCTGTGCCACGCGCACAGCCCATACCAGTGCCCCCGCGCAAGGGCCGCCCCGCCGCGCCGGGGGCGTCCCCCTGCCCGCATCGCGCAGCGATGCGAGAGCGGAGGGAAGGCGCAAAGCGCCTCAGGGGGTTACTTCTTCGCGGGTTCGTCAGGCTTCTTGTCGTTGCCTTCGATGTACGGGCTCCAAGGCTTGGCCTTCACAGGGCCGGGCGTCTTCCACACCACGTTGAACTGGCCGTCGGCCTTGATCTCGCCGATGAACACGCTCTTGTGCAGGTGGTGGTTCTTCTCGTCCATCTTGCTCACGATGCCCGACGGTGCCTTGAAGGTCTGGCCCGCCATGGCGGCAATCACCTTGTCCACGTCGGTGCTCTTGGCCTTTTCAACCGCTTGCTTCCACATGTTGATACCGATGTAGGTGGCTTCCATGGGGTCGTTGGTGAGCGGCTTGTCCTTGTGGCCGGCAATGTTCTTGGCCTTGGCGTAGTCGCTCCACTTCTTGATGAACTCGGTGTTGGCCGGGCTCTTGATGGACTGGAAGTAGTTCCAGGCGGCCAGGTGGCCCACCAGCGGCTTGGTGTCCACGCCGCGCAGTTCTTCCTCGCCCACCGAGAAGGCGACCACAGGCACGTCCTTGGCCTTCAGGCCTGCGTTGCCCAGTTCCTTGTAGAAAGGCACATTGGAGTCGCCGTTGATGGTGGAGACCACCGCCGTCTTGCCGCCCTGGCTGAACTTCTTGATGTCCGCCACGATGGTCTGGTAGTCGCTGTGGCCGAACGGTGTGTACTTCTCGTCGATGTCGCTGTCCTTCACACCCTTTGACTTGAGGTAGGCGCGCAGGATCTTGTTGGTGGTGCGGGGGTACACATAGTCGGTTCCCAGCAGCACCCAGCGCTTGGCACCGCCGCCGTCCTTGCTCATCAGGTAGTCCACCGCGGGGATGGCTTGCTGGTTGGGCGCGGCGCCGGTGTAGAACACGTTCTTCGACAGTTCTTCGCCCTCGTACTGCACGGGGTAGAACAGCAGGCCGTTCATTTCTTCCACGACCGGCAGCACTGACTTGCGCGACACCGAGGTCCAGCAGCCGAAGATGACCGAGACCTTGTCCTGGCCCAGCAGCTGCTTGGTCTTTTCGGCGAACAGGGGCCAGTTGGATGCCGGATCCACCACCACGGGTTCGAGCTTCTTGCCCAGCACGCCGCCCTTGGCATTGATCTCGTCGATCGCCATGAGCACGGTGTCTTTCAGCACGGTTTCCGAGATGGCCATGGTGCCCGACAAACTGTGCAGGATGCCGACCTTGATGGTGTCCTGCGCATGGGCTGGCAGCGCAGACAGGCCAGCGAGCGCAGCGACGGCCGCGAGGGCCTTGAGGGAATAACGACGTTGCATGTGTGCTTCTCCAGTGGGTGGTTTCAAACCGCTTCGCCCGACGGCCCCGAAAGAGGTTTTTGATCGGTCGATGGAATGAATTCTGGAGAGCGGTGCCTGTTTGGGAAATACGCCGGGTGGCGTATGCCGCCAGAGCCTGTTCCACGTCTTTTCATGGTGCCCGTTGCCCCGCAAAGGCAGTGGGTGCAAGGCGCCCACCGCAAGCCGCACTCGGCGTTGCGCACCTTGCCCAGGCCGCCAGCATGGGCTGCGGCACGCGCCTAGATTGCAGCTTTTTGCGGCCTTGCGGGCACCATGAAAAGACGTGGAACAGGCTCTCAGCCCTCGAACTGCGGGTGCAGTTGGCGGATGCGGTTCATCGCCATGGCGGCAGCGGCGGTGCGCGTCTCCACGCCCAGCTTGGCAAACACGCGCTCCAGGTGCTTCTTCACCGTGGCGGGGCTGGCGCCCAGGATGTCGCCGATGTCGCGGTTGATCTTGCCCTTGACCACCCAGTACAGCACCTCGGCTTCGCGCGCGGTGAGCTTGAACGACAGGCTCATGGATTCAATGATCTTGGCGTCGGACACCTCGCGCATCACGATGAGCCAGTCGCCGCCGCCCGCGCTGTCGCCGGCCTGCTGGTGCAGGCGGAAGGTAAGGCGGCGGGCGCCCTGCTCCACCGCCAGGCGCGGTGGCTCGGCCAGCGAAGCGGCCAGCAGCTCGGCCGCGTTGTCGGCCAGCACATGGCGGCGCAGCCAGGCCTGCACCGGCTCGGGCGCCCATTGGCCGAATGCGGTGGGCGCGCCGCCCTCGCCCACCTCGCCAAAGTAGCTTTGCAGCAGCTCGCGTGCCAGCGGCGTCTGCCACACGATGCGGCCATCCACCGCGCGCACGGTGATGCTGGCGTAGCCAAAGGCGTCAAGTGCGTTGCGCGCTTCGCGGGCCTGGCGGGCGTCCTGACGGGCCTTGCGCGCCGCACCCAGGTGCACGCCCATGCGGGCCATCACCTCGCGCGGCTTGATGGGTTTGGTCACGTAGTCCACCCCGCCCGCCTCCAGCGCAGCCACCAGATGCTCCGTCTCGGTGAGGCCCGTCATGAAGATGATGGGGATGTGCATGGTGGCAGGCGATGCCTTGAGGCGCCGCGCCACTTCAAAGCCGTCCATGCCGGGCATCATGGCGTCGAGCAACACAATGTCGGGCAAGGCCTGCGCAGCGCGCTGCAGCGCGGCCTCGCCGTGCGTGGCCACGAGCACGGTGTAGCCCGATTCATCGAGCGCGTCGTGCAGCACGGCCAGATTGTCGGGAACATCGTCCACGATGAGCACCACGTCGCTGTCGCTGCGGTCCAGCGCCGCGCCGGGCGCCGCAGGCGCCGGAAAGGAAGGTGGGGTTGCGGTGGTCATCACGATGGCGCCTGCTCCAGGATCTGGCCCATGGCATCGAACTGGAATTGTTTGGCCAGTTGCCGCATGGTGTCCACAAAAGCGCTGTGCGCGGGCTGGCTGCGTTCGATGTCGTCCAGTGTGTTGAGGATGCCCCGGTAGTAGCCCAGCGCCACCGCCTGCGCCAGGGCCGCCAGCGCGGTGGCGTCGGGGTATGTGAGGGGATCGGGCGCAGCGGATGCCGCGGTGGGCGCTGGCCCGGCGGGTGTCTCCGTGGCATCGTCGTGTTGCCACTGCAGGCCCAGGCGGCGCTCCAGCCAGTCCAGCAGCTCGCTGTGGCGCACGGGCTTGACGATGAAGTCCTCGGGGCGGATATCCACGTCGTTGTCCAGCGCCTTATCGAAAGCATTGGCGGACACGATCGCGCAGTGGATGGGCCCCCACGCTCCGCACTGCGTGTCGTCGCTGCCCCCCGAGGGGGCCCCGTCCGGCTTGGGGCGGCCCGGCGCCGAACGGACTTCCTCAAGGTGCATCTGGCGCACGCGCCGCAGCGTCTCCCAGCCGTCAATGCCGGGCATGGCAAGGTCCATGAAGATGGCGTGCGGCCGGTAGCCCGTGGCCAGCAGGTCCAGCGCGTCGTGGCCGCTGGCGGCTTGGCGCAGCTCAAACCCCAGGGGTTCGAGCAGTTGCACCAGCAGCTCGCGGTCGGGCTCTTCGTTGTCCACGACCAGGATGCGGCGGCGGTCGCCTGCGTAGCCTTTGCGGGCGCGCTGCGCGAGAGCGATCAACGCAGCGGGCGGCGGGGCAGCTTTGCCCTGCGCGTCGGCATGCACCTCGGGCAAGAACAGCTTGACGTGGAACACGGAGCCTACGCCGGGTGTGCTGGTCACCGTCAGCTCGCCGCCCATGAGCGCGGTGAGCATCTTGGCAATGGTCAGCCCCAGCCCCGCACCGGGCGCTGACATGGACCCGCTGCCGCCCGAGCCACCGCGCGCAAAGGGCTCGAAGATGCGCTCGATCTCATCGGCGCTGAGGCCCGGCCCCGTGTCCTGCACCTCAATGCGTGCCATCTCGCGCGCATAGCGCACGCGCAACGTGACGGTGCCATGCGCCGTGAACTTGACGGCGTTGCCCAGCAGGTTGATGAGGATCTGGCGCAGCCGCTTTTCGTCGGCACGCACCACTTCGGGAATCACCCCCAGCACATCGAACTGGAAGGCCAGGCCCTTGGCGGCAGCCTGTAGCTCGAACAGGCTGGCCATCTCGTGCAGGCCGTCGGCAAAACGCATGGGCGTGACATCGAGCGTGAGCTTGCCAGACTCGATGCGCGCGATGTCCAGCGTGCCTTCGATGAGCGACAGCAGGTGCTCGCCGCCGCGGCGGATGACGTGCACCGCCTGCTTGCGGTGCGGCGGCACGCCCGCATCCTCGCCCATCAGCTGCGCATAGCCCAGGATGGAGTTGAGCGGCGTGCGGATCTCGTGGCTGATGGCGCTGATGTAGCGGCTCTTGGCCTGGTTGGCCTGGTCGGCCGCGCGCTGGGCCGTTTCGGCCACCTGGCGCGCCTGCTCGGCCACGCTGCGCGCGGTCTGCAGGGCCTCGTCGGTCTGGCGGTGCAGCTCGATCTCGCGCACCAAGAGGCCGGTCTGGCGGTTCGATTCCTCCTGCGCCACCTGGCGGCTCTTGTGCGCCAGAACCAGCCACCAGGCCACGATGCCCGAGATCACCAGCAGCGCGAGATACGCCTTGAGCAGGCCCGAGCGCAACGCCACTTCGGGTGCCGCCATCACCTCGGTGTCCGTGGCCGCCTGAGCGATGGTGTTGAGCTCCTGGTGGTACAGCAGGCCCATCACCGAGGCCAGCAGCGGCGCAATCACCAGCATCAGCAGCAAAAAGTGCCCCAGGCCCGTGTCCAGGTAGCGCCACATGGCGCGCGGCAGCACCCAGCGCAGGGCGGCCGACCACTGCACCGCCATGCTCGCATGGGGCTTGCACAGGTCGCCGCAGCGCGCATCGAGCGTGCAGCACAGCGAGCAGATGGCGCCCCGGTAAGCGGGACATTGGGCCATGTCGGGGGCTTCGTATTCGCGCTCGCAGATCACGCAGCGCTGCACCGTGTAGCGCATGTAGATGCCAAGGTCTTCGCCCCTCCTGCCCGGGCCATGCATGGGAACCGCCTGAACATCGGCCAGCGCAGCGGGTTCCGATTGGCGCGCAATGTAGTAGCGCCCTCCGGTGGCCCAAGCAATGAGCGGCGCGGTGACAAACGCCACAGCCATCGCAATCACGGCCGAGAACGCCTGCGGCAGCGGGCCGAACAGCCCCAGGTGCGCGCTGATGGACAGGATGGACGCGAGCGCCATCGCCCCCACGCCCACCGGGTTGATGTCGTACAGGTGCGCGCGCTTGAACTCGATGCCCTTGGGCGACAGACCCAGCGGCTTGTTGATGACGAGGTCGGCCACCACGGCCATGATCCAGGCGATGGCGATGTTGGAGTACAGCCCCAGCACCTCGCCCATGGCGCGGAACACGTTCATCTCCATCAGCATGAAGGCGATGAGCGTGTTGAACACCACCCACACCACGCGCCCCGGGTGGCTGTGCGTGAGGCGCGAGAAGAAGTTGGACCACGCCAGCGAGCCCGCGTAGGCATTGGTCACGTTGATCTTGAGCTGCGAGATCACCACAAACAGCGCCGTGGCCGCCACCGCCCAGCCGTAGTGGGGGAACACGTATTCATACGCGGCCAGGTACATCTGGTTCGGGTCTACCGCCCGGTCGGCCGGCACCATGTGGGTGAGCGCCAAATAGGCCAGCAGCGCGCCGCCCAGCATCTTGAACACGCCCAGCACCACCCAGCCTGGCCCGCCCACCAGCACCCCCAGCCACCAGCGCCCGCGCGTGGCAGGCGTGCTGGCCGGCATGAAACGCAGGTAGTCGGCCTGCTCCCCCATCTGGGTGATCAGCGCAATGCCCACGGTGAGCGCCGCACCAAACAAGGGCAACTGAAAGGTAGCGCCGCTCCCAAATTCACCACCGTAGTGCACCACGCCAGAGAACGCACCAGGATCGCGCAGCAGCACATACGCAAACGGCACCACCAGCATCACCAGCCACAGCGGTTGCGTCCACACCTGCAGGCGGCTGATTGCCGACACACCGTGGGTCACCAGCGGAATCACCACCACGGCGCAGATCAGGTAGCCCCAGGTGGGCGGAATGTCGAGCGCCAGTTCCAGCGCATAGGCCATCACGGCGGCTTCGAGCGCAAAGAAGATGAAAGTGAAGCTGGCGTAGATCAGCGAGGTGAGCGTGGAGCCGATGTAGCCAAAGCCCGCGCCGCGCGTGAGCAGGTCCATGTCCACGCCGTAGCGCGCCGCATACACGCTGATGGGCAGCCCCGCCATAAAGATGATGAGCCCCGTGGCCACGATGGCCCAGAACGCGTTGATGAAGCCGTACTGCACCAGCAGCGTGGCACCCACAGCCTCCAGGATCAAAAACGACGCCGCGCCGAAGGCGGTGTTGGCCACCCGCCATTCGGACCACTTGCGAAAGCGCTGCGGTGTGTAGCGCAGCGCATAGTCCTCCATGGTCTCGGTGGCCACCCAGCTGTTGTAGTCGCGCCGGACTTTGACCACCTGCTGGGGTGGAGCTGATTCGATAGCCTTGTGCGCGGTGACCATGTTTGGGCCGGTGCAGGTTCCGTGCCCGAGTCCCGACAACGGGCACGGCGCTTGCTGAGTGATGCCCAAGGAACTCACCCCTCGCGTTCGGCCGCACTTGCGGCCGCGCGAGCCAACGACACCAGCATTGAGTGAAACGATATGGAACTGACTCCTCGCGAAAAAGACAAGCTGTTGATCTTCACCGCCGCCCTGCTGGCCGAGCGCCGCAAGGCACGGGGACTCAAGCTCAACTACCCTGAAGCGATGGCGCTGATCAGCGCCGCCGTTATGGAAGGCGCACGCGATGGCAAGACCGTGGCCCAACTCATGAGCGAAGGCCGCGCCGTGCTGACCCGCGCCGATGTGATGGACGGCATCGCCGAGATGATTCCGGACATCCAGGTGGAGGCCACCTTTCCCGATGGCACCAAGCTCGTCACCGTGCACCAGCCCATTGTTTGACCCGACAGGAGTCCTCATGCCACGCCTATTCACCCCATCCATCCGATCCATAGCGCCTGCCGCCTTGTGGCTGTGCACCAGTGCCACCTGGGCCCATGACGGCCACAGCCTGCAGGGCAGCCACTGGCACGCCACCGATCTGTGGGGCTTTGTCGCCATGGGTCTGGTGCTGGCCCTGGCTATCTGGCAAGGCCGCAAGTAGCGTCACACAGGAGCCCCGCAATGATCCCCGGCGAACTCTTTACCGACGCGGGCGAACACCTGCTCAACACCGGCCGCCGCACGCTCACGGTGGTCGTGCGCAACACTGGTGATCGCCCCATCCAGGTGGGCTCGCACTACCACTTTGCCGAGACCAACAACGCCCTGGGCTTTGACCGCGCCGCCGCACGCGGCATGCGGCTCAACATCGCATCGGGCACCGCCGTGCGCTTTGAGCCGGGCCAGGAGCGCACCGTGGAGCTGGTGGACTACGCGGGCGAGCGCCGCGTGTTCGGCTTTCAGGGGCTGACGCACGACGCGCTGTAGAAATTTCAAGCCAAAACAGCCTCTAGCGCTTGATGGATAAGCGCCAGAAGCTATCAAAAACATAGTAATCAGTTCTCGCGGAGCACACCCCATGGCAACCATTGGACGACGCGCCTACGCCGAAATGTTTGGCCCCACCGTGGGCGACCGCGTGCGCCTGGCCGACACCGAACTCATCCTTGAAGTGGAAGCCGACCACACGCTGCGCGCGGGCAGCTATGGCGAAGAGGTGAAGTTTGGCGGCGGCAAGACCATCCGCGACGGCATGGCGCAAAGCCAGCGCACCAACACCGGGACTGGAACAGGCCCCTGCGGTGGCGGCGCGGTGGACACCGTGCTGACCAATGCCCTGGTCATCGACCACACCGGCATCTTCAAGGCCGACATTGGCCTGCGGGCCGGGCGCATCGCGTCCATCGGCAAAGCGGGCAACCCCGACGTGCAGCCCGGCGTGGACATCATCATCGGCCCCGGCACCGAGGTCATCAGCTGCGAGGGCCATATCGTCACCGCAGGCGGCATCGACAGCCACATCCACTTCATCTGCCCGCAGCAGATCGAAGAGGCCCTGGCCAGCGGCATCACCACCATGCTGGGCGGTGGCACCGGCCCCGCCACCGGCACGCTGGCCACCACCTGCACGCCCGGCCCCTTCAACCTGGAGCGCATGCTGCAGGCGGCTGATGCCTTCCCGATGAACCTGGGCTTTCTGGGCAAGGGCAACGCCAGCCTGCCCGATGCGCTGCACGAGCAGATCAACGCAGGCGCCATTGGCCTCAAGCTGCACGAAGACTGGGGCACCACGCCCGCTGCCATCAGCAATTGCCTGGATGTGGCCGAAGCCACCGACACGCAGGTGGCCATCCATAGCGACACGCTCAACGAATCGGGCTTTGTGGAGAACACCATTGCCGCCGTGGGCGGGCGCGGCATCTGCGCCTTCCACACCGAAGGCGCGGGCGGCGGCCACGCCCCCGACATCCTGCGCGTGGTGGGCGAAGACAACTTTTTGCCCAGCTCCACCAACCCCACCATGCCGTACACGCACAACACGCTCGATGAGCATGTGGACATGCTCATGGTGTGCCACCACCTCGATGCCAGCATTGCCGAAGACCTTGCCTTTGCCGAAAGCCGCATCCGCAAGGAGACGATTGCCGCCGAAGACATCCTGCACGACCTGGGCGCCATCAGCATGATGAGCAGCGACAGCCAGGCCATGGGCCGCGTGGGCGAAGTCATCCTGCGCACCTGGCAGACCGCGCACAAGATGAAGCTGCAGCGCGGCAGCCTGCAGGGTGACACCGCCCGCAATGACAACCAGCGCATCAAGCGCTACGTGGCCAAGTACACCATCAACCCCGCCATTGCCCACGGCATCAGCCACGAAGTGGGTTCGCTCGAAGTGGGTAAGTGGGCCGACATCGTGATCTGGAAACCCGCATTCTTCGGCGTGAAGCCCGCGCTCATCCTGAAGGGCGGGCTGATCGCCATGGCCGCGATGGGCGACCCGAATGCATCGATCCCCACACCACAGCCTGTGCACTACCGCCCCATGTTCGGCGCGTTTGGTGGCGCCATTGCCAAGACCTCGCTCACCTTCGTCTCGCAAGCGGGTTTGAACGCTGGCATTGGCGAGCGCTTTGGTTTGCGCAAAACCTTGAGCGCCGTGCACAACATCCGTGGCATCCGCAAACGCGACATGGTGCACAACAGCTACACGCCCAAAATGGAAGTGGACGCGCAGACCTACACCGTGCGCGCCGATGGACAATTGCTCACCTGCGAGCCCGCCACGGTGTTGCCGATGGCGCAGCGCTACTTCCTTTTCTGACGCTCCATCAATGATCCAGGTCTCCAAACTCATCCCCCATGGCCAAGGCCTTGCACCCGTTTTGCTCAAGCGCGCCACCACGGTCGAACTCGACTGGGACGTTCGCCAGAAAAGCCGTTTTGCGGCCACCGATTCGGCCGGGCGCGAACTGGGCATCTTTCTGCAGCGCGGCACCCTGGTGCGCGGCGGCGATGTGCTGGTGGCCGAAGACGGCTCGCTGGTGCGCGTGATTGCGGCCCCGCAGCCCGTGCTGGTCATCACCCACTGCGCCAACCATGGCACACCGTTTGACCTGACACGCGCCGCCTACCACCTGGGCAACCGCCATGTGCCCATCGAACTGCAGCCCGACCACCTCAAGATCGAGCCCGACCATGTGCTGGCCGACATGCTGCGTGCCATGCACCTCATCGTGAAAGCGCAGGACCTTCCCTTTGAACCCGAAGGCGGCGCCTATGCGGCAGGGCATGGCGGTGGGCATGACCATGGGCATGACCACGCCCACGCTCCGGCCCCTGCCCGCCCCGTGTCCATCCCGGTCGTGGCCCAGGGCCATGTGCATGGCCCCCACTGCAACCACGACCACTGAGCCGTCGCAGCGATTTCATGCGCCTGGACCGCACCGCCTCCCTGCCCGCCGCCAGCTTTTTGCAGCTGATGTGGCTGGCCTCCCCGGCTTTGCCTGTGGGCGGTTTTTCGTATTCCGAGGGGCTGGAGAGCGCCATTGAAAACGCGGGCATCGTCAGTGAATCCGCCGTGGCCGACTGGCTGCTGGACCAGCTCCACATCAGCCAGGCACGCGGCGACATGGCCCTGATCGCCAAGGCCACAGGCGCCTGGCGCCGTGCCGACTGGGTGCATGTGCGCCATCTCAACGACTGGGTGCTGCACACCCGCGAAACCAGCGAACTGCGCCTGCAGACGGAGCAGATGGGCCGGTCGATGGCCGACTGGCTGCGCAACCAGCACCAGGGCAATGAAGAGGTGATGCCCGCCGTGCGCCACCTGGCCGCACTGCCCCCCACCTACCCCGTCGCCTTTGCGCTGGCCGCATCCGCCACGCAGGCCAGCGTGCGCGAGGTGCTGCTGGCCTACGCTTTCGGCTGGGCCGAGAACATGGTGCAGGCCGCCCTCAAATCCATGCAGCTGGGCCAAAGCGCAGGCCAGCGCATCCTGGCGCGCCTGGCCGACGCTATTCCCCCTGCCGCAGACCACGCCATCGGCCTGATGGACAGTGAGCGCCAGGCTTTCTCGCCCATGCTGGCCATCCTTTCGGCCCAGCACGAAGTCCAATATTCAAGGCTTTTTCGGTCGTAGCCCTTATAGATACTGCGCAAGCAGCTATATTTTTAATAGTAGAACCATGTCCACACTGCACCACATCCCCAACCGCACCAAGACCCTGCCCCCACTGCGCGTAGGCATTGGCGGCCCCGTGGGCTCGGGCAAGACCACGCTGCTGGAGATGCTGTGCAAGACCATGCGCGATGACTACGACCTCATCGCCATCACCAACGACATCTACACCAAGGAAGACCAGCGCCTGCTGACCGTGAGCGGCGCATTGAGCGCCGAGCGCATCCTGGGCGTGGAGACTGGCGGCTGCCCGCACACCGCCATCCGCGAAGACTGCTCCATCAATCTGGAGGCCATCGACCGCATGCTGGGCGAGTTTCCCAACGCCGACATCGTGTTTGTGGAAAGCGGCGGCGACAACCTGGCTGCGACCTTCAGCCCCGAGCTCTCAGACCTCACCATCTACGTCATCGACGTGGCAGCGGGCGAAAAAATCCCCCGCAAGGGCGGCCCCGGCATCACCAAGAGCGACCTGTTCATCATCAACAAGACCGACCTGGCCCCGCACGTAGGCGCCAACCTGGAGGTGATGCGCGCCGACACCGTGCGCATGCGCACCAACGCGCAGGGCCTCAAGCCCTTTGTGATGACCAACCTCAAAACGCAGGCGGGCGTGGCCGAAGTGGTGAAGTTCATCGAGACCCGGGGCATGCTGCAAAGACCTGCGCCCGCTGCGGGCCCGGCGCCGCGATAGTCATCCGGCGCAAGGTGCTCTGGTGGGGCGCCCTGGCAAGCGAGATTTACAGGCGGGCGAAGGGATCGACCATTGACGCCAGCGTCACGGCGCCCGGCGCCACGGTGCCCGCGCGGCGGGCGGCCTCGGGCGGCTCTTCAACGGGGGTGAGCGCAAGCGGCTGCATGCTGCGGCCATAGATGCGCTGCACACGGTCTACCAGCGTGGGGTGCGAGTCGAGCCAGCGCTCCATGGCGCCAGCGCCCGGCAGATCCACCAGCAGCATGTGCTGCACGGCGGGGTGTGCCAGGCCCTGGTGGGTGGTGCGCTCGTAGCCTGCGGGGGTGTCGCGGCGCTGCGCCATCACCTTGCGCAGCACACCTCCCAGGCCGTCGCGGCTGCGCGTCCATTGCACGGCGCGGGCATCGGCCAGGTATTCGCGCTGCCGCGACACAGCGGCCTTGAGCATGCGGCCCGCCAGCCAGCCGGCAAAACCCGCCAGCATGATGGCCGAGCCAAACAGCCATGCCAGGCCACGGCGTTCGCGCACTTCGTCGCCAAAGTTGTAGACCAGCTCCAGCCCAAACACCATGCCCGCCAGCCGCATCTTCAGGCGCGTGTCGCCCTCGTGCAGATGGCTCAGTTCGTGGGCCACCATGCCCTGTAACTCTTCGCGCTTGAGGTGATCCAGCGCGCCCTGGGTGACCGCCACCACGGCATCGCTCGCGTCCCACCCGGCGGCGAAGGCGTTGATGGCATCGGTGCGCGGCACCACCATGACCTGCGGCTGCGGCATGTGGGCGGCGATGCTCAGCTCTTGAACGATGTTGCACAGGCGTTGCTCGGCATGCGACACGGACGGCCGGGCCTCGCGCGCGCCAATGCGCTGGGCCAGCTTGACGCCACCCGCACGCAGGTTGGAGGTTTCGACCCACCAACCGCCCAGCACCAGCATCAGCGACACCCCCACGTTCACGGCCAGAAAACCGGCCGGAAACGGCAAATGCACCGGCAGCACCGCCACCATCAGCAGCCAGGCCACCACCAGCGCCCCATGCACGGCCGCCACCAGCACGGCCACGGCCAGTGCAAAGGCGAGCAGCAGCCGCCGCGTTTCGCTGCGGGCGCTGTGCTGGTGGTCCCAGAATTTCATGGGGATGGCTTATGCGGGCAGCTGGTCAGAACTGCACCTTGGGCGCGGCCCGCTCTTCTTCGCTGCGCGTGGATTCGAGCATGGGGGCCGTGGGAAACCCCAGCAATCGGGCCACCACGATGGCCGGAAACTGCGCGGCCTGGTCGTTGAAGTCGAGCACCTGGTCGTTGTAGGCCTGGCGGGCAAAACCCAGGCGGTTTTCGGTGCTGGTGAGCTCCTCGCTGAGCGATTGCATGGTCGCGTCTGCCTTGAGCTCGGGGTAGCTTTCGGCCACCACCATCAGTCGCCCCAGGCTGCCACCCAGGGCCTGCTCGGCCACCGCCAGCGCACCGATGGCGCTGGCACTGGTGGGCGCCGCCCGCGCTGCGGCCGCCGCACCTTGCGCCTGGCCGCGCGCCTTGATCACCGCCTCCAGCGTGGCCGCCTCGTGGGCCAGGTAGCCGCGCGCCACTTCCACCAGGTTGGGCACCAGGTCGTAGCGGCGCTTGAGCTGCACATCAATCTGGCCAAAGGCGTTGGCAATGCGGTTGCGCAGTTGCACCAAACGGTTGTAAACGGCGATGGCCCAAATCACCACCACGGCGACCAACGCCAGAACCATCCATGCAGTTGCCGACATATCCCACCTCCCATTTGATTGAATGAGAGCATCTTAACGGCCGAAGATGGCTTGGCTGAGCCGGAGCGGTACGCGAGGCCCACTGTGCGCATCCGCCACTCCACGATACGCACAAAATTTGCGCAGAATACGAATCAAACCCTTGATGAGAAAGCGCCAACAGCTACCAAATAAATAGCATCCGTTCTGCCACCTCACACGCCCTTGTTGCGCATCCAGTCGGCGGTGCCCATGAAGCTTTCGCGCAGGCGCGCCCGCAACGCATCGGGAACACCCGTCTCTCCCATGGCCTGGTCCATGCAGGCCACCCACTGGTCACGCTCTTTGATGCCGATGGCAAACGGCATGTGGCGCATGCGCAGGCGCGGATGGCCAAATCGGCTTTGGTAGTGATCGGGGCCGCCCAGCCAGCCGCACAGAAACCAAAAGAGCTTTTGCCGGGCATCGGCCAGCTCATTGCCGTGGGCGGCACGCAGCTCGGCGTAGCCGGGCTCCAGGTCCATCAGGTCGTAAAAGCGCTCGGTGAGCGCATGCACCCGGCTTTCACCGCCGATCCACGCAAAGGGCGTCTCGGCGGCTGCGGGGTCGGAGCGGTCTGCGTGCGCATCAGGGACGGAAGAATTCATATAAAAACAGGCTCTAGTCCAATGGTATCAAGCGCTAGCAGCTATCAAATCAATATCAAAAATTGTCAAGGCAACGGTCGCACGCCATCACCTACTCTGCGGCACGGCGCAGCGTTTCCACCACGGGGCGGTTCAGCACATCGCGCAGCCCCCACCAGCCCGCCGCCAGCGCCAGCACGGCGCCCGCCAGGGCCCCCGCCAGCGGCACCCAAAGTGCGGCGGTCCAGGCGAAATCGAACACATAGCGCGCCAAGGCCCAGCCCACAGCCACGGCCACGCAGCTGGCCAGAAAGCCCGCGAGCAACCCGACGCCTACCAGTTCGGCGCGCTGCACCTGGCGCAACAGGCTGGCACGGGCCCCCATGGCACGCATGATGGCGAACTCGCGCGCGCGCTCTTCGCGCGTGGCCGTGACGGCCGCGAACAACACCACCAGCCCGGCGGCCAGCGTGAAGGCAAACAAAAATTCGACCGCCTGGATCACCTGCTCCAGCACGCGCTGCACCTGGGCAATGGTGGCGCCCATGTCCACGTTGGTGATGTTGGGAAACTGGCGCACCAGCGCGTTGTCAAACCCCGCCTTGTCGGGCGCCCGATAAGCGGCCAGGTAGGTCACGGGCACATCCTTGAGGCTGGCCACGGGATACATCACGAAGAAATTGGCGCGCATGGAACCCCAGTCCACCTTGCGCAGGCTGGTGATGCGGGCCTCGTTCTGCACACCGCCCATGTCGAACTGCAGGCGGTCGCCCAGCTGCAGGCCCAGGGTTTGCGCAATGCCTTCTTCCACGCTGATGGCCCCTTCTTCGCCCGGCGTCCATTGGCCAGCAACCACCTGGTTGTGGCCGGGCGCTTCGACCGCGTTGGAGAGATTGAACTCGCGATCCACCAGGCGCTTGGCGCGGTCTTCTGCATAGCTGTCCGGCCCCACGGGTTGGCCGTTCACGGCCAGCAGGCGGCCGCGAATCATCGGGTACCAGTCGTAGCGGGCCACGCCAGCGTCTTGAAGCACCTGCTGAAAGGCCTCTGCCTGGTCGGGCATGACGTTGATGACAAAGCGGTTGGGCGCATCCGGCGGGGTGGCCTGGCGCCAGCTGGAAATCAGGTCGGTGCGCAGCAGCACCAGCAGCACCAGCGCCAGCAGCCCCACGGCCAGGCTGCTGACCTGCACCACGGCATAGGCCGGGCGGGCCGATATCTGCCGCGTGGCCAGCACCAGCCAGCGCGGTGCGGTGGACTCGTTGACGCTCTTGCGCAGCAGTTTCACCGCGCCCCAGCTCAGCAGCGCAAACAGCGCCACGGCTGCAGCAAAGCCACCCACGGCAATCAGACCCAGCGCCAGGTCGCTGCTCACGGCCAGCAGCAGTGCTGCAAAACCGGCCACGCCCACCGCTAGCACCACCAGCGACACGGGTTTGAGCCCACCCATGTCGCGACGGATCACGCGCAGCGGCGGCACCTGGGCCAGTTGCAGCACCGGCGGCAGCCCAAAGGCCAGCAGCAGCGTAATGCCCATGCCCAGGCCAAATGCCACGGGCCACAGGCTGGGCGCGGGCAGTGCCGACTCCACCAGCCCCGCCAGCAGCAGCACAAACACGTTGTGCACCAGGTAGCCAAGCGCCACACCCATCGCACTGGCAAACAAACCGATCAGTGCGAACTCGGTGGTGTAGGCGCCCGCAATGGCGCGCTGGCTCTGGCCCAGCACACGCAGCATGGCCGAGGCATCCAGGTGGTCGGCCGCAAAGCCGCGCGCTGCCAGCGCCACGGCCACGGCCGACAGCAATGCCGCCAGCAGGGCCACCAGATTGAGGAATTTCTGGGCGCGGTCCAGCGTCTGGCGCATCTCGGGGCGGCCGCTTTCAAGCGACTCAACCCGCACGCCGTGCACTTCGGGCTTTGTCGCCTCGATGGCAGCCCATTCGCTGAAAGCCTTGACGGCTGCAGGCGAACCGGCCACGGCAAAGCGGTAGGTCAGGCGGCTGGCGGGTTGCACCAGGCCGGTGGCGGGCACATCGGCCTGGTTGAGCATGGCGCGCGGCGCAAAGCTCATGAAACCGGCGCCCCGGTCGGGCTCCACCACGATGATGCGTGCAATGCGCAACTGGGCATCGCCCAGCAGCAACATGTCGCCCATCGACAGCCCCAGCGCTTCCAGCAAGGGGGCGTCCACCCATACCTCGCCCGGCGCAGGAATATCGCGCGTGACCTGCGCCACGGCATCGGGCGAATCGGCCACCTGCAGGCTGCCGCGCAAGGGATAGCCCGGCTCCACGCTCTTGAGGGCCACGAGCTTGGTGGCACCGCCTTGCACATCGCTGGCCCGGCCCATGGTGGGAAAGCCCATGGTCGTCACGGTCTGCAGGCCGAGCGCCCGCGCACGCTCGGCAAAGGCGGGGGGCGTGGGGTTGTCGCTGGCCACCACGGCGTCGCCGCCCAGCAACTGCAGGGCGTCACGCTGAAGCCCTCCCTGCAACCGGTCTGCAAAAAAACCCACCGACGTCAGCGCCGCTACCGCCAGGGTGACAGCCACCATGAGCAGGCGCAACTCACCCGCACGCAGGTCACGGGCCAGGGTGCGCAACCCCAGGCGAAAAAAGGAGAGATTCATGGGTATGAACCTTAGCGCAATTGCGCCGCCGAAGCGGCATTAGGGGCTTGACAAACCCTGGTGCGCTTGCCAGCCGGTCTGCCGTCAGGCAAATACGCAACGCTCTGCTGCGCGGTAAACACTATCCAACGGCGGCGGGCACGGCAGGATGAGCAACTGCTAGTTCGGGCTGCAGCAGCAAGCGGTCGGCGCCGCTGTAACAGACAAAGCGCCGGTTGGTTGCACGGCCAATGGCACACAGGCCAAGTTGCTGCGCAACTGCATGCCCCATCTGCGTCATGCCGCTGCGCGACACCACGATGGGAACGCCCATCTGGGCCGATTTGATGACCATCTCGCTGGTCAACCGCCCCGTGGTGTAGAAGACTTTGTCGCTTCCGGCCATTTCACCGGCCTGCATCCACATCCAGCCGGCAATGGTGTCGATGGCGTTGTGTCGGCCCACGTCTTCTACAAAGATGAGCAACTCTTCACCGCAAAACAGCGCACAGCCATGCACTGAGCCGGCAGACTTGTAAGTGCTTTCCTTGATGCGGATGGCATTGACGATGCCATAAAGCTGCGCCTGGGTGAGCTGCGCTGCGGGCAGATCGATGCGATCCACCTCGTCCATCAGTCCGCCAAACACGCTGCCCTGGCCGCAGCCCGTGGTCACCACCTTGCTGGCAGTGCGTTCTTCGATGCGCGCGATGCCGTGGCGCGTCTTGACCGCTGCCGCATGGACTTCCCAATCGACGGTGATGGATTCGATGTCCTGCACCGATTGCACCAGCCGCTGGTTGCGCAAATAGCCCAGCACCAGCAATTCGGGCTGCGCACCCAGGGTCATCAGGGTCACAAGCTCGCGTTTGTCCACGTAGATGGTGAGCGGCCGCTCTGCGGGAATCTGCACCTGCTCGCGCTCACCCAGCTCATTGACAACCTCCACACTGTGGGTGAGAGGCGCTTGGGCTTGCGTAAGACGCGGCAGCATTGGCACAACAGAAGCAGGGTGCGAGGAACGTTTCATGGTGCCAATATACGCGGCAGCCGCTCATGCGGCATGGCGCGGGGACTGTCGATGACGGGCTGCACTGGTGCTGCGACGATCTGCGCACTGTCCGCAGGGCGTCGGTCCGGTCCTGCTACAAAAAAAGCCGCGCCCACAAAGTGGACACGGCTTTCATCCAGGCAATGGCTGCCTTCAGGACTTGGGCGCAGACGCGGCTGCCGCAGCAGGCACCAGCGTGCTGGGCGGGCTGCTGGCGGTGCCTGGCGGCGAATGCGCGCCAGCCGCCTCAGCGGGCTTGGCCGCTGGGGGCGTGTAGGCAAAGGGGCCGGGATCGGTGCAACCCGAACCCACCGCAGCGGCTGGCTTGGCCGATGGTGCCGTGTTGCGGTAGTGGGCTGCCACGCGATCTTGCGAAAGACACAGCTTGTAGTTGCCCACCTTTCCAGCCCAGGCGGCCTTGGCGGCGGCTTCGGCAGCCTTGGCAGCTGCCTCAGGCGAGGGTGCAGGCAGCTTGGCAGATGCCAACGTGCAAACACTGGCTGCGCACAGCGCCAGCAACGAGGAACGAGAAAAATGCGTCATGGTGCGAAACCTCATACCTGCGCGGGACGACCCGCAGATGGTGTTGCGGCAGCATCGGCCGCCGGGTGGCTGGCGCTGCGTTGCCGTGGAATCTTGCCCGCCTGGACATCGTCATACCAAAGTTCATGGTGCTCACGGGCCCAGCCTTCGCTGACGTAGCCGGTTTTCATGGCCTTGTAGGCACCACGCATGCCGACGGTTCCCATGTAGATGTGACCGCAGATCAAGGCCATCATCCAGATCGCCAGCACGGCATGGATCATGTGGGCGACCTGCATGTCGCCACGCACATCGCCAAAGCCGGGAATCAACTTGTCCAGCACCAGGCCTGTGGCCACCACGACGATGCCGGGAATGGTGATGCCCCACCAGAACAATCCCTTTTCGCCCGCGTTGAAGCGGTGTGAAGGCACCTGATGATCGCCACTGCCGAGCAGGCCGCCGCCCTTGCTCAGCCAGACAAAATCTGCACGATTGGCAATGTTGTCCTTCACAAAAGTGACAATGATGACCAGCAGCGAGACGGCAAACAAGGGGCCCATGAAGTTGTGCACGTTCTTGAGCGCGTAGGCCAGCCAGCCAAACAGCGTGCTGCCCATGACAGGCAGCAAAAAGAACTTGCCAAACGCCATCACAATGCCCGAAATAGCCAGGGCAATGAATGCGCCGGCGTTCGCCCAGTGCGCGGCGCGCTCAAACGGTGTGAAACGCTCGATCTTGCGGCCCGATTCAGGGTGCTCATGCCCCAGGGAACCCTTGGTGAAATAGAAAATCGCCAAGGCAAGCAGCACAATTCCCAGCAAGGCCGCGCCATAAGGGATGATCCACTGGTTGCGCACCTGGCGCCAACCCTCGCCAGCGTTGGTGAAACGCGCGCCTGGGTACTGCACCATCGGCTGAATCAGGTTGCCGGCCTCGGGCGCCTGGCTCAAGGGCAGGCTGCTGTAGCCGGTAACGCCCTGCCCCACCTGGCGCCACATCGGCGCGTTGTTGCCCGGCTGCACCTTACCGCGCTCGCCGTTGGTCTGCTCAGCGTATTGGGGGTCGGCGCTGGCGTCGGGCTTCACCTGAAAGATGTTCTGGCTCTGAATCCCTGCCACTGCAGGCGCAGCGGAAGGTGCGGGAGCCACGTCAGAGGCCGCAGGCGTCTGAGCGTTCACGGTGCCCAACGCCGATGCCATTCCCAACAACAAGGCACACACGATGTGTTTCATAACGGGCCTCGCTTTATTGGGTGCGGGTGTATTCGTTCTGGCCGTATTGCTGGCGCGCCTTCAGATGCTGCTCCCAGCCCGCCTTGTCGCCTGCTTTCCAGCCCGGCTGGGTGAAATTGCTACCCGTGCCCGCGAAGGGTGCAGCGTCTTGCTTGACGCCACCACCGGTCTGCGGTTTTTCGGTGCAGGCACTCAGGCCGGCAAGGGCCAATACCGCCGTCAGGGTGATGGAAATACGTTTCATGGCTTGGCTCCTGCAGGTGGCTGGGCACCCTGTTGTGTGCCATAGGCGGTGCCCCAGCCCCACACTTCGGCCCCTTTGCCGCGCTGAACGACACGGTTGCGGAAAATGTCGGCAACCACATCACCATCACCCGCCAGCAGGGCCTTGGTCGAGCACATCTCGGCGCAGGCTGGCAACTTGCCTTCAGCCAACCGGTTGCGCCCGTACTTTTCAAACTCTGCCTGGCTGCCATTGGCCTCGGGGCCACCGGCGCAGAAGGTGCACTTGTCCATCTTGCCGCGCACGCCGAAAGTGCCTTGCGACGGAAACTGGGGTGCGCCAAACGGGCAAGCGTAGCTGCAATAGCCGCAGCCGATGCAGACATCCTTGTCATGCAGCACCACGCCTTCGTCCGTGCGGTAAAAGCAGTTCACGGGGCAGACTGCCATGCAGGGCGCGTCGCTGCAGTGCATGCAGGCCACCGAGATCGATTTTTCGCCGGGAACACCGTCGTTGAGGGTGACCACGCGGCGGCGGTTCACGCCCCACGGCACCTCGTGCTCGTTCTTGCAGGCGGTAACGCAGCCGTTGCATTCGATGCAGCGCTCTGCATCGCAGATGAATTTCATTCGTGCCATTGTTCTGTCTCCTGGTCAGCGCGGTGCGCTCAAGCCCGTTCCACGTTGCAGATCGTGGTCTTGGTTTCCTGCATCATGGTCACGCTGTCGTATCCATAGGTAGTGGCGGTGTTCACAGCCTCGCCCCGCACGATGGGGGCGGCCCCCTTCGGGTAGTGCGCCAGCATGTCGGCACCCTGCCAGCGGCCAGAGAAGTGGAAAGGCATCCAGACCGTGTCCGGTGCAACCCGTTCGGTGACCAGCGCCTGCACATTCAGGCGGGCGCCCGTGGGAGAGCTCAGCCACACGCGCTCGCCGTTGCGAATGCCTCGGTCGGCAGCCGTCTTGGGGTTGATTTCCACAAACGCCTCTTGCTGCAACTCGGCCAGCCAGGGGTTGGAGCGGGTTTCTTCGCCGCCACCTTCGTATTCGACCAGACGGCCGGAACTCATGATGAGCGGGAATTTTTCGTAGACCTTGTCGGCCACATTCTTGTCCTGCAGGCTCTTGTAGAGCGTGGGCAGGCGCCAGAAAGCCTTCTTGTCGTCGTGCGTGGGGTACTTGGCCACCAGATCGGGACGCGTGCCATAGATGGGCTCGCGGTGCTGGGGAATCGCATCGGGGAAGTTCCACACCACGGCCCGCGCCTTGGCGTTGCCAAAGGGATGGCAACCATGGTTCTTCATGACCACGCGGATGATGCCACCCGAGGAATCGGTCTTCCAGTTCTTGCCTTCGGCCGCCGTCTTCTCGGCGTCGGTCAGCTCGTCCCACCAACCCAGCTTCTTGACCAGCACATGGTCAAACTCGGGATAGCCGGTGGTGATGTCTGCGCCCAGTGAGTGCGATCCATCTTCGGCCAGCAGATTCATGCCGTCCTTTTCCACACCAAAGTTGGCGCGGAAATTACCACCACCGTCCATGACGTGGCGCGAGGTATCGTACAGATTGGCAGAGCCCGGGTGCTTGAGGTCGGGCGTGCCATAGCACGGCCAGGGCAGTCCGAAATAATCGCCGGTGAAGTCGTACCCGGTTTCCTTGTCCTTGCCGCCCTTGGCCTTGAGGGTTTTCACGTCGAACAAGTGCATGTTCTTCATGTGGGCCTTCAGGCGCTCGGGGCTCTGGCCGGTGTAACCGATGGTCCAGACACTGCGGTTGATTTCACGCAGGATGTCCTCTGGCACAGGCTCGTCCATGCCCTTGACCTTCTGCATCTTGTAGTTCTTGGACAACTCGTTGGCAAAGCCGAGTTTCTCTGCGAACTGGTGCATGATCATGTGATCGCTGCGGCTCTCCCACAACGGCTCGATCACCTTTTCGCGCCACTGCAGCGAGCGGTTGGATGCCGTGCACGAACCGCTGGTTTCAAACTGCGTGGCAGCTGGCAGCAGGTACACCGCGCGGTCCGGGTTCAGATCTTCGGGGTTGCCGGGCATGGCCGCCATGGCTGCGGTAGCCGACGGATAGGGGTCGACCACCACCAGCAGATCGAGCTTGTCCATGGCCCGCTTCATTTCGAGGCCACGCGTCTGTGAGTTGGGAGCATGTCCCCAGTAGAAGACGCCGCGCAGGTTGGAGTCCTGGTCGATCAGCTCATTCTTCTCCAGCACGCCATCGATCCAGCGCGACACGGTGATGCCGTTCTTGCTCATCATCGCGGGCGAAGCGTAGCGGCCCTTGATCCACTCGAAATCCACGCCCCAGGCTTTGGCAAAGTGCTTCCAGGAGCCCTCGGCCAGGCCGTAGTAGCCGGGCAGCGAGTCAGGGTTGGGGCCCACGTCAGTCGCGCCCTGCACGTTGTCATGGCCGCGGAAGATGTTGGTGCCACCGCCGCTCTTGCCCACGTTGCCCAGGGCCAGCTGCAGAATGCAGGAGGCACGCACCATGGCGTTGCCGATGGAATGCTGCGTCTGGCCCATGCACCACACGATGGTGCCAGGGCGGCTATCGGCCAGCATCTTGGCGACCTTGAACATCTGGTCTTCCTTGACGCCGCAGGCCTCTTCCACCTTGTCGGGTGTCCACTTGGCCATGACCTCGTCGCGCACCTTTTCCATGCCGTAGACACGGTCATGGATGTACTTCTTGTCTTCCCAGCCGTTCTTGAAGATGTGATAGACCAGGCCGAACAGGAAAGGAATGTCGGTGCCCGAGCGGATGCGCACGTACTCGTCGGCCTTGGCGGCCGTGCGGGTGAAGCGTGGGTCCACCACGATCATCTTGCAGCCGGTTTCCTTGGCATGCAGCATGTGCAACATGCTCACGGGGTGGGCTTCAGCCGCGTTGGAGCCGATGTACAGAGCGACCTTGCTGTTTTGCATGTCGTTGTACGAATTGGTCATGGCGCCGTAGCCCCAGGTGTTGGCCACACCCGCCACGGTGGTCGAGTGGCAAATGCGCGCCTGGTGATCGCAGTTGTTGGTGCCCCAGAAGCTCACGAACTTGCGCAGCAGGTAGGCCTGTTCATTGCTGTGCTTGGAAGATCCGATGAAGTACACGCTGTCAGGGCCACTGGCCTTGCGCAGTTCCAGCATCTTGGCGGAGATTTCGGTCAGGGCCGTATCCCAGCTGATGCGCTCGTACTTGCCGTTGACCAGCTTCATGGGGTAGCGCAGGCGGTACTCGCCGTGGCCGTGCTCGCGCACTGACGCCCCCTTGGCGCAGTGGGCGCCCAGGTTGATGGGCGAGTCAAACACCGGTTCCTGGCGCACCCAGATGCCGTTCTCGACCACGGCATCCACAGCACAGCCCACCGAGCAATGGGTGCACACGGTGCGGCGCACTTCGATCTTGCTGTCGCCCAGGCCGACCTTGGCACCCTCGGCGGCGTTGGATTTCTTGACCAGTGCGAGCTGCGACGCCGCAATCCCTACCCCGACCCCCAGGCCGGAGCGGCGCAGGAAAGAACGGCGGTCCATCGTGGGCAGCGCCTGCGAAAGGCCCCGGCGCAGGCTGTGCACAAACGGCGAAACGGGTGCGGAGGTGCCCTGGGGGGCGTGCGAAGACTTCTTGGTTAGCAACATGGCGTGCCCCGCTGTCAGAGTTGGGTGGTTTTGTAGTACTGCTTGACGTGGTCCGACACGTAGTAGCCACCGCCTTTTTCAGGGGCCACACGAGCGACCTCGGCCACTACGGCATCGGCCGGGGCCATGCGGGGCAACGTGGCCACAGCTGCTGCAGCGGCGCCCACCGTGGCGGCGCCGGCAAAGAACTTACGACGGGAAGAAGAAGGCTGGCGATCCGGCATGCATGTCTCCAGTGGCTGGCAGTTATGAACGTATTTGCATACAGTCTATGTCAGTGTGTAAATCCCTGCAATTGGGTGAAACGCCTGCGACCGATGGAGCCGCGAGGCAAACAACACCTGGAGGGATACCCACCATCAGTCGAGCATGTCGAAGCCCTGCGCTTCCACCGCCACGAAAGCCCGCGTGAATTGGGCCAGCGCGGCATAAAAGTGGGCTGCGGGCTGCCCCTGCAGGGCATCGCACAACTGCAAAATCCAAGGCTGCAGATGTGTCGCAAAAAAGTTGCATTGCGCCGTCAGGTTGCAGACAGCCACGTCGTCACCCGCAATCAGGTAACGCATCACTTCGCACAGATAGGCCACATGGTCTTCGGTTTCCGGCATCGCTTCGCCACGCGCCAGGCCCAGCGCCGCAAGGTCGCTGCGCAATCGCACCAGCGGCTTTTCGTTCAAAAATCCGCTCAGGTAATGCGAGCCATACAGAAACACTTCTGGCTTGCCCACGCCACCGAACAGGCGGTCAAATTCTGCGGCAATGGCCTCGTCGTCCTGGGCCCGCGCAGCCCCCACCAGTTGCTGCCAGGGTTCCTGCAAAAAACCGCCTGCCGCGGGGGCTTCGGTGACCGCCACGCGCAGTGCCGCCAGGGTGTCAGGGGTAGGCCTGGCGTAGTAAAGCTGCGCCAGCAGCCCATACAGCTCAGCGCGCGCGGTTTCTTCGTCCAGCGCCGAACTGCCGGCCAGGTTCAGGGAGAGGGAATCGCTCACAGGTCGGTCACTTTCGTTTCGCTTTGGGAGGAATACAGGTCGATGACGCGGCAATCGCTGCACATCTTGAGCCGTTCCAGTGCCTCGCCCTGGAACATGGCGTGGCCCGACAGCTTGCCCAGCATGGCCTCGATGGCCTTCACGGTGCCGAAGGGTTTGCTGCATCGCACACAGGCCCAGGGCTTGGCTTCATTGAGCACGCGCAACTGGCTGCGCTCGGGCGTGAGCAGCAGCCGCGGCTGCAGCGCAATGGCGTCTTCGGGACAGGTGCTGGCACAGAGGCCGCACTGCACACAGTTTTGCTCGATGAAACGCAACTGGGGCAGCTGCGGGTTGTCCTGCAGCGCACTGGCCGGACAGGCGCTCACGCAGCTCAGGCACAGCGTGCAGCGGTCCTTGTTGACCGCGATGGTGCCCAGCGGCGCCCCTGCCGCAGGCAGCGCAATGGCTTCGGGCCGCTGGGCCGCGGGCATTGGGGCTTGGGCAATCAGGTGGTCGAGTGCCAGCTCCAGCGTGCTGCGCTTTTCTTGCGCCGCGGCAAAACGGGCAGCCACCGACGGCACCGTCTGGCGGGTTTGCGACAGGGCCTGCAGGCCGGCATCCAGATCGGTGGGATTGCGCGCGCGCAGCAGTTTCAGGTGCGTGCCTGCATAGCCCAGGCCATTGAGGATCGCCTGGGCCACCGCCATCTGCGCCTCCAGGCCGTCCAGGTATTGGGGTGCCTCCTCGCTGGTGACCAGCACCACGATCTGCGAGGCGCCAAAGGCCACGGCACTGAGCCACAGGTCCACACCCGTGCTGGCCGTGTGCCACAACGCCACCGGCAGCACATGCGCCGGTACCCCGTGGGCAATCTTGAGCTGCGCCGCCCGGCCCAGCTCTTCCACCAAGTCCTGGCCACGCTCCTGGCTGTGCAGCAGCAACACGGCGTCCTTGCCACCGGCCGCCGTGTAAGTGGACAACAGGGTCTTGAGCTTCAGGCCCTGATCGGTGGCACCGGGGTAGGCGTAGGTCAGCGCGCCCGTGGGGCACACGGTGGTGCAGGCGCCGCAACCCACGCACAGGTTGGGGTTCACCTTGATCTGTTGGCGGCTCTTGTCGCTGGTGATGGCTTCGGCCGAGCAGATGTCCACGCAGGCATTGCAACCCACGGTTTCGTTGCGGCTGTGGGCGCAGAGCTTTTGCTTGTAGGCAAAGAACTTGGGCTTTTCGAACTCGCCCACCAGCTCGCGCAGGCGCAGCAGCATGCCCATGTCACGCCCGTCCCAGCGGAAATAGCCTTGGGGCAGCGCGTGCTGCAAAAACGTGGGGGTGGCGTCTGCCGGGCGCAGATCGAGCACCAGATCGAAGCGCTCCTGGTGCGCCGCGGCCTCGCGGGTGAAATCGATGGCTCCCGCCACCTGGCACACCTTGACGCAGGCGCGGTGCGACTGGCAGGCCGACAGGTCGATCTGGTAGTCGAGCCCGATGGCGTTTTCGGGGCAGGCGGCCACGCAGGCGTTGCAGCGTGTGCACAGATCCAGGTCAATCGGGTTGTCGGCCGCCCACTGCAGCTCAAAGGCTCCCAGCCAGCCCGCGAGGCCCGTGATGCGCCCGCCCAGCACCGGAAAACGCCGTGCCTGCGCCCCGCCCGCGTTGCCGGGGCCCTGGGTGAACAGCGTGACATCCAGCACATCGGACACCAGCGCGGCCGCCTGCTCTGCCGCGTCCAGCGCGCCGATGATGAGCAGCCGCCCAGCGCTCTTGAACGTGACGGTAGGCACCGGGGCGGGTTCAGGCAGATGGGCGGCGGCCAGCAACGCCGCTATCTTGGGGCTGGCCTTGCCGGCGTCGCGGCTCCAGCCACCCGTTTCGCGGATGTTCACGAAACGGATGGGAGAGAGCGCGCCTTCGGTCTGCTGCCCCAGGTCGGCAAACAGCCGTTGTTCCTGCGTGCAGGCCACCACAACGGGTTCACCGCTCTGGATCGCACGCTGGAATGCGCCAGCATCACGCCGGCACAGGGTGGAATGGAGGGTCAGGTTTTCATGCAGTGCCTCGCCCAGCGCTTTCGCGTTGAGGGGCATCGTCTGGTTGCAGTCGCAGATCAGCGTGGTCATGTGGTTCTTGGCTGGCAGGCAGGGCCGGTTCGCCGGGGTGCGAACGCATGGCCGTCACCGGCGTGCTGGGTAATTCAGTGCAGTCCCCCGACTGTGCCACGCCTTCGCTGACGCTGGCGTCAGCATCATCCCCAGTCTGACCGTCTCCAGGGGCCATTGCCGGCACCTGGGCCACGGGCGCGGACTCTTGCGTTTTTTTCTCGTCGTCAAAAAAGCCCAGAAACTGGGCGCTGGCCATCTGGCGCAGCATGGATGCGGGCAAGGGGTCGGGAATGGAATAGTCCCCGATATAGATGTCGAGCCCATCCATCACGTTGTAATGCGGGTCGGCAAACAACTTCTTCATGGCCGCGTTGCGCACTTCGGGTGCCACACCACGGACCACGAAGGGCTTGAAATCGGAATCAGAGGTGAGCGCCTGGGCGTCGGCCAGCGTGGGGGGCGGCGGCTCGGCCGCTGCCGGTGCAGAGGTTGCGGGCACCGGAGCGGCCTGCGCGTTCACTGCCTGCGGGCGGCTGCCCGGTGTCGCAGCCGGTTCCAGCAGCACAGGGGCGGGCGCGGGTTCCTGCAGCGGTTTGCCCTCGCGCACATCCCGCTTGCGCTGCGACCAGCGGCCCAGGAACCCATCAGCCATGGTTTCCTCCTGCACCACCGCCACCGCCACCGCCCCGCATTTTTTCGGTAGACACCGACGCGGGGTTGCCAAAACGGTCCTGCAGCGACCTAAAACTGTCGGGCCGCTTGCGGCGCTTGGGCTCGGGCTGGTAATGGGCGTCTACAAAGGCGCGCAGGCCTTCCAGCACTTCGGGGGCGGCTGGCACCTGTTCCACGGACTCCTGCGCATCGAGCCAGCGGCCGGCGTCGTGGTAGCTCAGGCTCACCGCCACGGGGCGCGCCAGCGGTGTGTTGGTGCCGGTGTCCTCATCCATGCGCCACATCACAAACCAGCAGGGCGCGGGCGACGCCAGGTTCAGGTGATAGCCCTCGGCATCGTCGCGAAACAACTCTACGGCAAAACCGGGGAACAGCCACAGCTCTTCACGCTCATCCTGCCGCAGCCGCCGGGGCTCGGTGCCAAATGCAGGCTCATGGGGCACCACATCGGCCAGTGACCAGCGCCAGGGCTGCCAGCGGTTGTCAATGCGTTCGCGGCGCATCAGAACGGCGACTTCAGAAGTAGGACGGGGGGTGGACATGGCCTGACTTTACCCCGGCGCAATGCCCCATGGGCCACCCGCGGGCAAAGCCCTCGTCTGCGTCATTGCGCTGATGGTGGCAGCACGGTGATGGCCACGGCGCAATATTTGAACTCGGGGATCTTGCCAAACGGATCGAGCGCCGCGTTGGTCAGCAGATTGGCCGCAGCCTCCACATACGCGAAGGGCATGAAGACCGTGCCACGCGGCGTGCCGTCGTCGCGGCGCACGCGCACCTGCAGCATGCCGCGGCGCGAGCGAATGCCCACCAGCGCACCGGGCTGCACGCCCAGCCGGGCCAGTTCGTCGCCATGCAGCGATGCGGTGGCCATGGGCTCAATGGCGTCCAGCACGGTGCTGCGCCGCGTCATGCTGCCGGTGTGCCAGTGCTCCAGCTGGCGGCCGGTGATGAGCACCAGCGGAAACTCGGCATCGGGCTTCTCTGCCGCCGGCGTCCCACTGGCAGGCACCAGCGTGAGGCGGCCCGTGGGCGTAGGAAATTTCTCGGTAAAGACGATGGGCTGGCCCGGGTCGTCTTCGGTGAGGCAGGGGTAAGTCACGCTCGAATCGCGCTCCAGCCGGTTCCAGGTGATGCCCTCGATGCTCGCGTGCATGGCCTGGCGCATTTCGTCGTACACGGCGGCTACGCCAGATTCCTCGCCTTCGTAGTTCCAGTCCAAGCCCATCCGTCGAGCAAGTTGCTGGATGATCCACAGATCAGGCTGAGCATCACCGGGCGGGTTCAACGCGCGGCGGCCCATCTGCACCATGCGGTCGGTGTTGCTGGCCGTGCCGGTCTTTTCGGGCCAGGCGCTCGCGGGCAGCACCACGTCGGCCAGCCAGGCGGTTTCGGTCAAAAAAATGTCCTGCACCACCAGGTGCTGCAGGCTGGCCAACGCGTGGCGCGCATGGTTCAGGTCGGGGTCGCTCATGGCCGGGTTCTCGCCCATGATGTACATGCCGCGCACCTTGTGCGGGTCGCTGTCGTCGGCCAGGGCCTTGTGCATGATCTCGACCACCGTGTAGCCCGGCGCCTCGTCCAGCTTCGTCCCCCAGAATTCTTCAAACCACGCATGGGCCCCGGCGTTGTCCACGCGCTGGTAGTTGGGGAACATCATGGGGATGAGCCCTGCGTCGCTCGCACCCTGCACATTGTTCTGGCCGCGCAGCGGGTGCAGGCCCGAGCCGGGCTTGCCGATCTGGCCGGTGACTGCGCACAGCGCAATCAGGCAGCGCGCGTTGTCGGTGCCGTGCACGTGCTGGCTCACGCCCATGCCCCAGAGGATCATCGATGCCTTCGCGGTGGCAAAAGCCCGCGCCACCTCGCGCAGCGTCTCGGCCGGAATGCCGCAGACGGGCGCCATGGCCTCGGGGCTGCAGCCCATCACATTGGCCTTGAGCGCCTCGAAATTGTTGGTGCGATCGCGGATAAATGCCTCATCCACCAGGCCTTCGTCGATCACAGTGTGGATCAGTGCGTTGAGCAGGGCCACGTCGGTGTCGGCCTTGAACTGCAGCGTGTGCCAGGCGTGGGTTCGCAAGTCGGTGATGCGGGGGTCGGCCAGCACGATCTTGGCGCCACGTTTTGCGGCGTTCTTCATCCAGGTGGCGGCCACGGGGTGGTTGGCTGTGGGGTTGGAGCCGATCACGAAGATCAGCTCGGCATGCTCCACGTCGTTCACCGGGTTGCTCACCGCGCCCGAGCCCACGCCTTCGAGCAGCGCGGCCACGCTGGAGGCGTGGCACAGCCGCGTGCAGTGGTCCACGTTGTTGCTGCCAAAGCCGGTGCGCACGAGTTTCTGGAACAAGTAGGCCTCTTCGTTGCTGCACTTGGCCGAGCCAAAGCCCGCCAGTGCCTTGGGGCCGTGCGTGTCGCGCAGTGACTTCAGCGTGCCGGCGGCCAGATCGAGCGCCTCGTCCCAGCTGGCCTCGCGGAACACCGCCCGCCAGTCGGCACCGTAGGGCTGCACCTCTTTCGGCACGCCGGGCTTGCGGATCAGCGGCACCGTCAGGCGGTCGGGGTGGTGGGCGTAGTCGAAACCAAAGCGCCCCTTCACGCACAGGCGGCCATGGTTGGCCGGGCCGTCGCGGCCTTCGACGCTGATGATTTTTTCGTCGCGCACGTTGTAGGTGATGAGGCAGCCCACGCCACAGAACGGGCAGACCGAATCGACCTTGCGGTCCACCTTTTGGGAGCCAATGTGCGTCTTGGGGCTGAGCGCGCCCGTGGGGCAGGCCTGCACGCATTCGCCGCAGGCCACGCAGATGCTCTCTGCCATGGGGTCGTCGAGGTCGAAGACGATCTTGCTGTCGGCACCACGCAGCGCGTAGCCGATCACGTCGTTGACCTGCTCTTCACGGCAGGCGCGCACGCAGCGGTTGCACTGGATGCAGGCGTCCAGGTTCACCGCCATGGCGGGGTGGCTCAGATCGGGCGCGGGCTGCTGGCGGCGCAGGGCTTTCAGCGCGGGCCGCGCTGCCACGCCCAGGCGGGTGGCCCATTCGCTCAGCTCGCCGTGTTGACCTGTCGATTCTGGAGTTTTAGAGTCAAATTGGCCTCTAGCGCTTTCTGGATAAGCGCTACCAGCTATTAATTCAGGAGTGTTTTTCTGTTCGTCGTTCCACCGGTAACCCATATCGGGCATGTCCGACAGCAGCATCTCCACCACCATTTGCTGGCTCTTGCGGGCGCGCGGGCTGGCCGCCTGCACCTTCATGCCCGGCGTCGGGGCACGGCAGCAGCTGGGTGCCAGCGTGCGCTCGCCCGCGATCTCGACCACGCAGGCGCGGCAGTTGCCATCGGGGCGCAGGCCGTCGCTGTAGCAAAGGTGGGGAATTTCCACACCGTGGCGCTGCGCGGCTTTCAGGATGGTTTCGCCGGGGCGGGCGGTGACGGGCTGGCCATCCAGCTCAAAAGCCACGCCGGGCTCGACGGGTGTGGCGCAAGAGGTCAACACGGCGCTCATGGCTTCGCCCCTCCCGGCAGTTGCTCGGTCAGCGGGCTGTTGCGCGGCTTGGGCAGGTCGCCCGGCCAGGGCCCGGCACCCACTTCGTGCGCAAAGTATTTGTGGATGCAGCGGATGGGGTTGGGCGCGGCCTGCCCCAACCCGCAAATGGATGCATCGGCCATCACCTGCGCCAGGTCGTCCAGCGAGTCAGCATCCCACTGCGGCGCCTGCATCAGCGTGGCCGCCTTGGCCGTGCCCACGCGGCAGGGCGTGCACTGGCCGCAGCTTTCGTGTTCAAAAAACCGCATCACGTTCAGCGCCGCATCGCGCGCCCGATCGTGCTGGCTGAGCACGATGACGGCGGCCGAGCCGATGAAGCAACCATAGGGCTGCAGGGTGTCAAAGTCGAGCGGGATGTTGTTCAGGCTCGCGGGCAGGATGCCGCCCGAGGCACCGCCCGGCAGGTAGGCGTAGAGCTGGTGGCCGTCCGCCATGCCGCCGCAGAATTCGTCGATGAGTTCCTGCACGGTGATGCCCGCAGGCGCCAGCTTGACGCCAGGGTGCTTCACGCGCCCGCTCACGCTGAAACTGCGCAGCCCCTTGCGGCCGTTGCGCCCAAAGCTGGCAAACCAATCCGGGCCGCGCTCGACGATGTCGCGCACCCAGTACAAGGTCTCGAAGTTGTGCTCCAGCGTGGGGCGGCCAAACAGGCCCACCTGTGCAATGTAGGGAGGGCGCATGCGGGGCTCACCACGTTTGCCTTCGATGCTTTCGATCATGGCCGACTCCTCGCCGCAGATGTAGGCGCCCGCGCCCCGGCGCAGCTCGATGTGCGGCAGGGGGCATGGTGGCTCGGCGCGCAGGTGATCCAGCGCCGTCTGCAGCAGTGCGCGGCAGCCGTGGTATTCGTCGCGCAGGTAGATGTAGACGGACTCGGTGCCCACCACCTGGGCCGCGATGAGCACGCCTTCCAGAAAACGGTGTGGGTCGCGCTCCAGATAGGTGCGGTCCTTGAAGGTTCCAGGCTCGCCTTCGTCAATGTTCACGGCCATCACGGCCGTGCCGCCAAACGCCCCCGTGTCGCTTGGGGCGGCCTGGGGCTCGGCAAGAGCGGCTTGCTCCCGAACAATGCGCCACTTGCGCCCTGCCGGAAACCCCGCACCGCCCAGGCCGCGCAGGCCCGAGTTCTCCATGGCGGTCAGCACGGCCTCAGCATCCATCTCGCCATTGACCAACGCTGCGGCCGTCTGATAACCGCCGTGGGCGCGGTAGGTGGCCAGGTCGGTGTGGGCGGGGCTGACCCCGTCCGGCTGCACCGGCACACTTTGCCCGGCCAGCGTCGCAACGTCAAAATTAATAGCTGCTTGCGCTTGTGGATGAAGCGCCAGAGCCCGATTTGGCTTCAAATTGACGGCGTCCAGCACGGCATCGACCGTGGCGTGCGGCACCGGGCACTGGTGCACCACAGCCACCGGCGCCTGCTCGCAGCGGCCCACGCAGGGCACAGCCTGTACCTGCACATCGCCCAGCCCTCCACCCAGGTTCATCGCACGCAGGCGCTCGGGCAACGCAGCCAACAGTTCGCGTGCACCGGCCAGGCTGCAGCTGAGGCTGTCGCACACGCGCAGCACCAGGCGCGGGGCCACAGCGTCATCGCCACGCACGATGTCGAAGTGGTGATAGAAGCTGGCCACCTCGTATACCTCGGCCATGGGCAGATTCATCTGCCGGGCCAGCGCCACCAGGTGCCGGTCGTGCAGCACGCCAAAGTGGTCGTTCAGGCGGTGCAGATACTCAATGAGCAGGTCGCGCCGCAAGCCTGTGGCCGGGCGCGGGCCGAGTAACTGCGCCACCTCGGCCATGGCGGCGTCTTCGGGCTGGCGGCCCTTGAGGTGGCTTTTGCGGCGGATGCGCTCGCGCATGTCATCAACGGACACGGCGGCCACGGTGGGGGCTTCGGGGGTGGATTTCATGGGGCCATCAAGCGAAAAGCGTCAACCGCAGGCAGTGTGGCGGCCGCTTGCAGCCGCGTCAATGCCGCGTCCCCACCGCACGGAGCCGCCACTGCCACCGCCCGATCCGCCCGGCGCTCAGGTGTTCTTGCTGATCGAGATGGTGGGGAACTTGCTCGAAAAATCTTTCGCCTGCCGGGCGATCTTCACCGCCACCTCGCGCGCCACCTTCTTGTAGATCTGCGCCACCTCGCCATCCGGGTCGGCCACCACGGTGGGTTTGCCGCTGTCGGCCTGCAGGCGGATGCTCATGTCCAGCGGCAGCGCGCCCAGGTAATCCATGCCGTAGTCGGCCGCCATTTTCTTGCCGCCATCGGCGCCAAAGATGTGCTCCACCTGTCCGCAGTTGCTGCACACATGCACCGCCATGTTTTCGACAATGCCCAGGATGGGCACGCCCACCTTTTCAAACATCTTGATGCCTTTTTTGGCGTCGAGCAGCGCGATGTCCTGGGGCGTGGTCACGATCACGGCGCCGGTCATGGGCACACGCTGGCTCAGCGTGAGCTGGATGTCGCCCGTGCCGGGCGGCATGTCGATGATGAGGTAATCGAGGTCTTTCCAGTTGGTCTGGCGCAGCAGTTGCTCCAGCGCCTGCGTGGCCATGGGGCCGCGCCAGATCATCGCTTCGTCCTGGTCCACCAGGAAACCGATGGACATGACCTGCACGCCGTAGTTCTCGAGCGGCTCCATGGTCTTGCCGTCGTCGCTTTCGGGGCGGCGGTTGATGCCCAGCATCATGGGCTGGCTGGGGCCATAAATGTCGGCGTCGAGCACACCCACGCTGGCGCCTTCGGCCGCCAGGGCCAGCGCCAGGTTGGCAGCGGTGGTGCTTTTGCCAACACCGCCCTTGCCCGATGCCACGGCAATGATGTTCTTGACCTGCGGAAGCAGTTGCACGCCGCGCTGCACGGCGTGCGCCACTACCTTGGTGGTGATGTTGACCGAGACGTTCTCCACGCCCGCCACTCCCTTGGCGGCGGCCACCAGGCTGCGGCGCAGCTCGGGCAGCAGGCTCTTGGCCGGGTAACCCAGCTCGACATCAAAGGCTACATCGCCGCCATGAATCTGCACATTGCGCAAGGCGCGGGTGCTGACGAAATCCTGGCCCGTGTGGGGGTCCTGCACGCTGGTGAGCGCGGCCAAAAGGCCTTGTTCGGTGACTGCCATTCAAATAACTCCTGTGGGGCGGGTAGTCTATCCAAGCGACTCAACCCCATGCGTTGCAGGACAATGCCTGCGCCCGCCAGCCGCCCACCACCCCGACAACAAAAGGACTTCCGTGAAATTCAAGATGCCGCCCAACTCCCTGTTTGCCGTGCTGCTGCGCTCGCCCTGGTGGATCAGCTTTGCACTGGTGGGCCTGATCGCGCTGGTGGCCTTTGCCCTGCTGCCCGCGCAATATGCGGTGGTGGGGGCGCTGGGCGGCCTGCCGATCTTTGTGGTGGGCTGCATGGCGGCGTGGCGGCAGCTGCACGCGCCCAGCCCGGCGCGTGTGGCGCAAGCCCTGCAGGCGGCGCAGACCATGCCCTGGCGCGGCTTTGCCGACACCCTGGCCGCCGCGTGGCGCCAGGGCGGTTTTGAGGTGCAGCAACTCGACGGCGGTGCCGCCGATTTCTGCCTGACCAAGAGCGGCAGCACCACGCTGGCCAGCGCGCGCCGCTGGAAAGCCGCCACCCATGGCGTGGAGCCGCTGCGCGAGCTGCGCGCCGCCATGGAGCAACGCGGCGCCACTGCGGGGCTGTATGTGCTGGCCCAGGGCAGCCTCAGTGACAACGCCCGGCTGTATGCGCGCGACAACAGCATCACCATCGTGCAGGACAACGCACTGGCCGCCCTGCTGCTGGCCAAGCCCTGACGCGGCGACAACGCCCACCCCAAAAACCGCCTCCCCGCGC